>NZ_JAAGPK010000150.1:0-19846 GCF_017104685.1 Burkholderia sp. Tr-20355
TCTTGCCGTGCCCCGCATGGTCCGCCATCCCCGACATGCCCGGCATGTCGTCCATCGAATCCATGCCGGCCATGCCCGCATGACCGGCATGCTGCGCCCACGCGGTGCGCGCGAACAGCGACGCGGCTGCGACGCCGATGGCGCGCGACAGGAAGGTTCTCCGTCTCATCAATCGATCCTCGTTATCCATGCAGCGTCGCACGACCGCCACGACGCACGCGCCGGCCGGCCGGACCGCCGGTGCGCGACGCGAAACCTGATGCCCGCGTCATCATAACCGCTGGCTCCGCTCGAACGGCGCCGCCCCGGCCGGGCGGCGATACGCCGCAGCGCTGCTGCTTACGGCCCTTCGGCAGCGATCGCCCCTGCCCTGAACCATGCCCGCCGCCGCATCCAGCCGCCCGTTTCGCCCCTACCGTCGGCCACCCGGTCGGCGCGTGTCGCGCCACCCCTCCCCGAAACCGCCAATTTTTCACGATGCGGAACAAGTCCCTGCGTTGTAAAAATTCGTGGTGCAGGGCACAAATTTCCCGTTTCGCGATGCCAAAAAACGTTCCGCAATACGGAACATGGAAAATAATCCGTTGTTTTTAAACATGAATTTTTGTTTCGAGAAGCCGTTCTAGTTGCACCATCCAACCGGGTCGCGGACGTAGACTTTGTTCCATGCACTGACGCTTCGCCACGACGTTCGATACGGAACCCGGCGCAAGCAGCCAGTCGGGCCACAGCCGGCCGAGCCGGCAGGCGGCACACCAGAATCGCTTGTGATCAGAAAGGGAGAACGGAAATGAAGGGATTTCGCTTTGGTTCAGCGCTCGGGTCGTTCTACATCCTGCCGGGTAACGGCGGCTGGGAAGCGACGTTCGGCAACGCCCTGCTCGGCGCATTCTCGTGCCCCGAAGTCGCGGCCGACCACATCTCCCGCGGCGACTGCGAACACCTGTCCGAACTGGACACGGCCACGCTCGAGGTGCCGCACGAAATCGCCGAATGGGAAATCGTTCACGTCTGAATGGCAAGCCTGCAACGAAAAACGCCCCGGGCGACCGGGGCGTTTTCATTGGATGTCGGACGGCGAACGGCTAACCGCGCCGCGTCGACATACGCATCGGCTCGCGCGATCGCGCGGCCCGCGTCAGACGACTGCGTCGACGATGCCGTTCAGCGTCGCGCTCGGGCGCATCGCCTGGCTCGTCAGGTCGACGTTCGGACGGTAGTAGCCGCCGATCGCCTGCGCCTTGCCTTGCGCGGCCGCCAGCTCTTCCAGGATGCGCGCTTCGTTGTCGGACAACGACTTCGCCACGCCTTCGAACTGCGCCTTCAGCGCGGCGTCCTCGGTCTGCTCGGCCAGCGCCTGCGCCCAGTACAGGCACAGGTAGAAGTGGCTGCCGCGGTTGTCGAGGCCGCCGACCTTGCGCGCCGGCGACTTGTTCTCGTCCAGGAACTTGCCGGTCGCCTGGTCGAGCGTCTTCGCGAGCACGACCGCCTTCGGGTTCTGGTATGCGTTGCCGAGGTGTTCGAGCGACGCGGCCAGCGCGAGGAATTCGCCGAGCGAATCCCAGCGCAGGAAGCCTTCCTCGACGAACTGCTGCACGTGCTTCGGTGCCGAGCCGCCCGCGCCCGTTTCGAACATCCCGCCGCCGGCCATCAGCGGCACGATCGACAGCATCTTCGCGCTGGTGCCGAGCTCCATGATCGGGAACAGGTCGGTCAGGTAGTCGCGCAGCACGTTGCCGGTGACCGAGATCGTGTCCTTGCCCGCGCGGATGCGCTCGAGCGAGAAACGCGTCGCGTCGACCGGCGTCATGATGCGGATGTCGAGACCGTTCGTGTCGTGATCCTTCAGGTAGCGTTCGACCTTCGCGATGATCTGCGCATCGTGCGCGCGCGCCGGATCGAGCCAGAACACGGCCGGTGCGCCGGTCGCACGCGCGCGGTTCACCGCGAGCTTGACCCAGTCCTGCACCGGTGCGTCCTTGGTCTGGCACATGCGCCAGATGTCGCCCGACTCGACCGCGTGCTCGAGCAGCACGTTGCCGGCTTCGTCGGTGACGCGCACGACGCCGTCCGCCGGGATCTGGAACGTCTTGTCGTGCGAACCGTATTCTTCGGCCGCCTGCGCCATCAGGCCGACGTTCGGCACGCTGCCCATCGTGACCGGATCGAATGCGCCGTGCTGCTTGCAGTCCTCGATCACGGCCTGGTAGACGCCTGCGTAGCAGCGGTCCGGAATCACGGCCTTCGCGTCGTACAGCGCGCCGTCCGGGCCCCACATGCCGCCCGAATCGCGGATCATCGCCGGCATCGACGCGTCGACGATCACGTCGCTCGGCACGTGCAGGTTCGTGATGCCCTTGTCCGAGTTGACCATCGCGAGGCGCGGGCGCACCGCGTATTCGGCCTTCACGTCGGCTTCGATCGCTTCGCGCGTGTCGGCCGGCAGGTCCTTCAGGCGCGCGTACAGGTCGCCGATCCCGTTGTTCGGGTTGAAACCGACCTGCGCCAGCACGTCCGCGTGCTTCGCGAGCGCGTCGCGATAGAACACCGACACGAAGTGACCGAACAGGATCGGGTCCGAGACCTTCATCATGGTCGCCTTCAGGTGCACCGAGAACAGCACGTCCTGCGCCTTCGCGTCGGCGATCTGCGCGTCGATGAAGCTGCGCAGCGCGTTGCGGCTCATCACCGATGCGTCGATCACTTCACCGGCCTTCACGGCCGTCTTTTCCTTCAGCACCTTCTTCGCGCCGTCGGTCGTCGTGAGCTCGATCTTCACGCTGCCGGCCTCGGCGATCAGCGCCGACTTCTCGCTGCCGTAGAAGTCGCCTTCGCTCATGTGCGCGACGTGGGCCTTCGACGTCGCCTTCCATGCGCCCATCTTGTGCGGATGCTTGCGTGCGTAGTTCTTGACCGACAGCGGCGCACGGCGGTCGGAGTTGCCTTCGCGCAGCACCGGGTTCACCGCGCTGCCCTTGATCTTGTCGTAGCGCGCCTTGACCGCCTTCTCTTCGTCCGTCGACGGGTCTTCCGGGTAGGCCGGCAGCTTGTAGCCCTGCGCCTGCAGTTCGGCGATCGCGGCCTTCAGCTGCGGCACCGATGCGCTGATGTTCGGCAGCTTGATGATGTTCGCTTCCGGCTTCAGCGTGAGCTGGCCCAGCTCGGCCAGATCGTCGGAACCCTTCTGCTCGGGCGGCAGGATGTCTGCGAAGGCCGCGATGATGCGGCCGGCGAGCGAGATGTCGCGCGTTTCGACGGCGACGCCGGACGAGCGCGTGAAGGCCTTGACGATCGGCAGCAGCGAATAGGTCGCGAGCGCGGGCGCTTCGTCGGTGAGGGTGTAGATGATCTTGGGCGAAGTGGACATGGTCGATGCGTTGCTACGTGAAATGGGACTGAGGAGCGCCGGCGGGTAACCGGCGGGGAGCGACCAGGTCGGTCGCGAAAGGGGCGCCGGGTTCAGCCGGGCGATGGTGTTGCGAGGGCCGTCATGTTCTACCTTGCAGGGCCTCCGGGCCGCTTCGCGGCGCCGCGGCCCGCATGCCGGACCGCCCTGCCAACAAACCTGCCATCCACGAAACGCTCCGGCGCCGGCAGTCAGCACCGGAGCGGCCGGCATGCGCCGGCCCACCCCGGAAGGGGTCTTACATGTTCTCGATCAGCACTTCGCCGAAGCCGGAGCACGACACCTGCGTCGCCCCTTCCATCAGGCGCGCGAAGTCGTACGTGACGCGCTTCTGCAGGATCGACTTCTCCATCGCGGCGATGATCGTGTCGGCCGCTTCCGTCCAGCCGAGGTGGCGCAGCATCATTTCCGCCGACAGGATCTCGGAACCGGGGTTCACGTAATCCTTGCCCGCGTACTTCGGCGCCGTGCCGTGCGTCGCCTCGAACATCGCGACCGAATCCGACAGGTTCGCGCCCGGCGCGATCCCGATGCCGCCGACCTGCGCGGCCAGTGCGTCGGAGATGTAGTCGCCGTTCAGGTTCAGCGTCGCGATCACGTCGTATTCGGCCGGGCGCAGCAGGATCTGCTGCAGGAACGCGTCGGCGATCGAATCCTTGATCACGATCTCGTTGCCCGTCTTCGGGTTCTTCACGCGCATCCACGGGCCGCCGTCGATCAGCTCGCCGCCGAATTCCTTCTGGGCCAGCGCGTAACCGGCGTCACGGAACAGGCCTTCCGTGAACTTCATGATGTTGC
The DNA here is from genome assembly GCF_017104685.1 of Burkholderia sp. Tr-20355. Lineage (NCBI taxonomy): Bacteria > Pseudomonadati > Pseudomonadota > Betaproteobacteria > Burkholderiales > Burkholderiaceae > Burkholderia > Burkholderia sp. Tr-20355. Next base: position 4,205 of record NZ_JAAGPK010000150.1, read on the forward strand.
CCTTGTGCACCAGCGTGACCGACTTGCGATCGTTGTCGATCGCGTACTGGATCGCCTTGCGCACGAGACGCTCGGTGCCTTCCGTCGACACGGGCTTGACGCCGATCCCCGAGGTTTCCGGGAAGCGGATCTTCTTCACGCCCATCTCGTCCTGCAGGAACTTGATGACCTTCTTCGCCTGCTCGGAACCCGCGGCCCATTCGATGCCCGCGTAGATGTCTTCCGAGTTCTCGCGGAAGATCACCATGTCGATCTTCTGCGGCTCGCGCACCGGCGACGGCACGCCCTTGAAGTACTGGACCGGGCGCAGGCACACGTACAGGTCGAGTTCCTGGCGCAGCGCGACGTTCAGCGAACGAATGCCGCCGCCGACCGGGGTCGTGAGCGGCCCCTTGATCGACACCACGTATTCCTTCAGCACCTGCAGCGTCTCGTCCGGCAGCCACACGTCCGGACCGTACACCTTCGTCGCCTTCTCGCCCGCGAAGATCTCCATCCAGTGGATCTTGCGCTTGCCCTTGTAGGCATGCGCGACCGCCGCGTCGACGACCTTGATCATGACCGGCGTGATATCGAAGCCCGTACCGTCGCCTTCGATATAGGGAATGATCGGCTGATCGGAAACGTTGAGCGAGAAGTCCTTGTTGACGGTGATCTTGTCACCGCCTTCCGGAACCTTGATGTGCTGATACGGCATGATCGACTCCAGTGACGTGGCTGAGCAGGTGATGCTGGTCGAAGCTGCGCGCGCGGCGGGGGCGCGGCATGGCCACCCCGTGACGGGCAACAGCGAGCCGCTATTCTAGCGCCCCAACCGGGCACTTCGGCATGAACCGCGGCACTGCGTATCAAGACCTCACTTATGTCTTATATAAGACAGAGGACTTGCCGTTCCGTATTATGCATTAAGATTCCGCCATTTGCCATAGACCGCCCGCCTCCGCGTCCCGCGGCGCGCCGGGCGGGCGACCCGCCATGAACCTGATCGCTCTCAACAAGCCGTTCGGCACGATTTGCCAGTTTTCCGCGCACGAGACGCGCCCGTCGCTCGGCGACTGGGTAAAAACGCCCGGCGTGTATGCGGCCGGCCGGCTGGACGCGGACAGCGAAGGCTTGCTGCTGCTCACCGACGACGGCGCGCTGCAGGCGCGCATCGCGGAGCCGCGCCACAAGCTCGTGAAACGCTACTGGGCGCAGGTCGAGGGCGCGCCCGGCCCGGCCGACCTGAAGGCGCTCGCGCGCGGCGTCGACCTCGGCGACTACGTGACGCGGCCGTGCCGCGCCGAATTCATCGAGCCGCCCGACACGCTGTGGCCGCGCACGCCGCCGATCCGCTATCGCGCCGCGATCCCGACCACGTGGATCGAGCTCGCGATCACCGAGGGCAAGAACCGGCAGGTGCGCCGGATGACCGCGGCCGTCGGCTTCCCGACGTTGCGCCTGGTGCGTGTCGGCATCGGCGCGCTGGACATATTTGCGCTCGGCATTGCGCCGGGCGAAACAATCGCACTGCCGCCGCGCGCGCCATGGGACGGTTTCGCGCCCGCCGGATGACGAATTCGGGAGGCGCGCATTTTTCGTCATCTTTTTCGTCAACCGCCCGCGAAGATCGCGCGTTAAACCACGCAGATGCCAACCTTAGCTATCCGGCATTGGCAGCCGAACCCGTGTTTGCGTCACGAAAGCGACGTTTTTCTCGAATACGATTCGGCGCCCGCAGCGCAATGAGAAATTTCTCGAAGCGTCTGTCAACCGAAAGGTGGATGGCACCGTTAGACGACATGACTCCTATTGCCGGGTCATTTGGTTAATTAACTAAAGCTGAGGAACACAACATGAACAAACTGATCGCCGCTCTGGTCGCTGGCCTCTTCGCAACGGCTGCTTTCGCACAAGCTTCGGCTCCGGAAGCTGCTCCGGCAGCAGCAGAAGCTGCTTCGGCACCGGCTAAGCACGCTGCCAAGAAGCACCACGCTGCCAAGAAGCACCACAAGGCATCGAAGAAGGCTGCAGCAAGCGACGCAGCAGCACCGGCAGCTGCTTCGAACTAAGTAAGCAAGCTGTAATAACGCAGTCAAGAACACGCAGTCTTGCCGTTCTTACGGCGTTGAAAGGCAGATCACCGCAAGGCGATCTGCCTTTTTCTTTTTTGTGCCCGCCGGCGCGCATCGCGTACCATGCGGGTCTCGTTTTCCAGACAGGAGCCATGCTGTGCAATTCTCCCTGCGCTCGTCGCTCGGCCGCCTAGCGCGCGCCGCCGTCTTTCCCGCCGCGCTCGCCGTCCTCGCGCTCGGCATGCAGGCCGCCGCCGCGCAGGTGCCGCCCGGCGCCAAGCAGCCGAGCGAGTTCCCGCGCGTGAAGCTGCGCGCCGGCATGTACGTGATCGACGCGGCCGTCGCCGCGAACGACGCCGACCGCGAACAGGGGCTGATGTACCGTTCGCAGCTCGCGCCCAACGAAGGCATGCTGTTCGTCTTCAACGAGAACGCCGTGCACTGCTTCTGGATGAAGAACACGCTGATCCCGCTGTCGATCGCGTTCATCCGCGCGGACGGCACGATCACCGACATCGACGAGATGCGGGCGGAGACGACCGACAACCACTGCCCGCGCAACAACGGCGTCTACGCGCTCGAAATGGGCAAGGGCTGGTTCGCGGCCAAGGGCATCAAGCCCGGCATGAAGCTCGACGGCCTGCCGAAGGCCCAGTAACGGTCTTTTCCGCGGCGGCGCGCCGCGCACCGACCGAAGCCGGCCGCCCGCTGCGCGCCGGTTTTTTTTCGCCTGCCGGCGGCAACGCCCCGCTTGATTCCGCCGCTGCTGGCCGCATCTGCAAAAGCCACGCGCAAGCGCTATGCTTGAAGTCTCGCTTGTTCCAGCCCGGGCCGGCCCAGTCGGCCCGCTTAAGATCCGAACCACCAGGAGGTTCACGTGCCCCGCAAAACCCCCATCGAGCGCTATCGCAATATCGGGATCAGCGCTCACATCGATGCCGGCAAGACCACGACGACCGAGCGCATCCTGTTTTACACCGGCGTGAGCCACAAGATCGGTGAAGTGCACGACGGCGCGGCCACGATGGACTGGATGGAGCAGGAGCAGGAACGCGGCATCACGATCACGTCGGCGGCGACCACGGCCTTCTGGAAGGGCATGGCCGGCAACTATCCGGAACACCGCATCAACATCATCGACACGCCCGGGCACGTCGACTTCACGATCGAAGTCGAGCGCTCGATGCGCGTGCTCGACGGCGCGTGCATGGTCTACGACTCGGTCGGCGGCGTGCAGCCGCAGTCCGAAACCGTATGGCGCCAGGCGAACAAGTACAAGGTGCCGCGCATCGCGTTCGTCAACAAGATGGACCGCATCGGCGCCGACTTCTTCCGCGTGCAGAAGCAGATCGGCGAGCGCCTGAAGGGTGTCGCCGTGCCGATCCAGATTCCGATCGGCGCCGAAGATCATTTCCAGGGCGTCGTCGATCTCGTGAAGATGAAGGCGATCGTGTGGGACGACGAAAGCCAGGGCGTGAAGTTCTCGTACGAGGAGATCCCCGCGAACCTCGTCGAGCTCGCGCACGAATGGCGCGAGAAGATGGTCGAGGCGGCGGCCGAAGCGAGCGAGGAATTGCTCGAGAAGTACCTGCACGACCACGAGTCGCTGACCGAGGACGAGATCAAGGCCGCGTTGCGCAAGCGCACGATCGCGAACGAGATCGTGCCGATGCTGTGCGGCAGCGCGTTCAAGAACAAGGGCGTGCAGGCCATGCTCGACGCGGTGATCGACTACCTGCCGTCGCCGGTCGACGTGCCCGCGATTCTCGGCCACGACTTCGCCGATCCGGAAAAACCGGCGGAACGTCATCCGAGCGATGACGAGCCGTTCTCGTCGCTCGCGTTCAAGATCATGACCGACCCGTTCGTCGGCCAGCTGATCTTCTTCCGCGTGTATTCGGGCGTCGTCGAGTCGGGCGACACGGTGCTCAACGCGACGAAGGACAAGAAGGAACGGCTCGGCCGGATCCTGCAGATGCACGCGAACGAGCGCAAGGAAATCAAGGAAGTGCGCGCGGGCGACATCGCGGCGGCCGTCGGGCTGAAGGAAGCGACGACGGGCGACACGCTGTGCGATCCGGCCAAGCCGATCATCCTCGAGAAGATGGAATTCCCCGAGCCGGTGATCTCGCAGGCCGTCGAGCCGAAGACGAAGGCCGACCAGGAAAAGATGGGCCTCGCGCTGAACCGTCTCGCGCAGGAAGATCCTTCGTTCCGCGTGCAGACCGACGAAGAGTCCGGCCAGACGATCATCTCGGGGATGGGCGAGCTCCACCTCGAAATCCTGGTCGACCGGATGAAGCGCGAATTCGGCGTCGAAGCGACGGTCGGCAAGCCGCAGGTCGCGTATCGCGAGACGGTGCGCACGACGGCCGCCGACGTCGAGGGCAAGTTCGTCAAGCAGTCGGGCGGTCGCGGCCAGTACGGCCATGCAGTGATCACGCTGGAGCCGAACCCGGGCAAGGGCTACGAGTTCCTCGACGAGATCAAGGGCGGCGTGATTCCGCGCGAGTTCATCCCGGCCGTCGACAAGGGCATCACCGAAACGCTGAAGAGCGGCGTGCTCGCGGGCTACCCGGTCGTCGACGTGAAGGTGCACCTGACGTTCGGCTCGTACCACGACGTCGACTCGAACGAAAACGCGTTCCGGATGGCCGGCTCGATGGCGTTCAAGGAAGCGATGCGCAAGGCGAAGCCCGTGCTGCTCGAGCCGATGATGGCCGTCGAAGTCGAGACGCCCGAGGAATTCATGGGCAACGTGATGGGCGACCTGTCGAGCCGTCGCGGCATCGTGCAGGGGATGGAAGACATCGCGGGCGGCGGCGGCAAGCTCGTGCGCGCCGAAGTGCCGCTCGCGGAGATGTTCGGCTATTCGACGTCGCTGCGTTCGGCCACGCAGGGCCGCGCGACCTACACGATGGAGTTCAAGCAGTACGCGGAAACGCCGGCCAACGTGTCGGAAGGCGTGATCAGCGCGAAAACGAAGTAAGCGCCGGGCGCGCGCGCCCCGTCGCATGCACGCAAGGCCCGTCCGGTTCCGGACGGGCTTTTTTTTCACCCGGCGCGCGCGGGGTTCGCGGCTTTTTGATCGGCATGCCAGGCATTTTTTTCGCGTGCCACAATGGATGGCGAATTGTCAGATGGAACCCGCCCGATGCCGCCCACCCCTGCCCTGCGCCGCCTGCTGATCCTTTATGCCGGCCTGATCACCGCGAACGTCGCGGTCTGGCTGTGGGCGCTCGCGGTGCTGCGCGACCATCCGCTGCTGCTCGGCACCGCGGCAATCGCGTACGGGCTTGGGCTGCGTCACGCGGTCGACGCCGATCACATCGCCGCGATCGACGTCGCGACGCGCAAGCTGATGCAGGATGGCCAGCGTCCGGTGAGCGTCGGTTTGTTCTTCTCGCTCGGCCATTCGACCATCGTGATCGCCGCGACGCTCGGCATCGCGCTGACCGCGTTCGCGCTGCGCGACCGGTTCGATGCGTTCCGTGAAATCGGCGGCACGATCGGCACGGCCGTATCGGCCACCTTCCTGCTCGTGCTCGCGTGCGTGAACCTGCTGATCCTGCGCGACGTCTGGCGACGCTATCGCGGCGCATCCGGTCACGCGCACGACGATGCGCATGTACACCGCCCCGCCGGGCTCGTCTCGCGACTGCTGCGCCCGCTGTTCCGGTTCGTGTCGAAGAGCTGGCACATGTATCCGGTCGGCGTGCTGTTCGGGCTCGGTTTCGATACTGCAACCGAAATCGGCCTGCTCGCGATCGCCGCCGCGCAGGCGAGCCAGGGGCTGCCGGTCTACACGGTCATGCTGTTTCCCGCGCTGTTCACCGCCGGCATGACGCTGATCGACTCGACCGACAATGTGCTGATGATTCAGGCATACGGCTGGGCGATGGACGATCCGCAGCGCAAGCTGCTCTACAACGCGAGCATCACGTTCGTGTCGGCGGCCGTTGCACTGGCGATCGGCGGGATCGAGGCGGCCGGACTCCTGGCCGACAAGCTGTCGCTGACGGGCCCCGTGCGCGATACGCTCGATGCGCTCGGCGATCGCTTCGGCTCGATCGGCTACGGCATCATCGCGCTGTTCCTCGTCTGCTGGATCGCGTCGATCCTGTTCCATCGCTGGCAGCGCGCAGCCGACGCGCCCGCACGCTGAGCCGCCCGCGAACGCTCAGACGTTTCAATCCGGAAACAAAACTCCCCCACGACGTTGCATGCGCCCGTCGCGTGCCCGCGTGCGCGTTGCGCGACGGGCACAAGCGGCCGATGGCACGAATCTCGCAGAGAGGGATTCGCACGGCGGGCCCGCGTGCCGATCCGCGTTCGCGGCTGGCGTCAAGCGTCGGCCCGAACGCAATCGGCCGCCGACCGGACAACGAATCCTTGCTGGCCCCCTGCACCACACGTAGATAGTCGCGCGGCAACGAGGCATCGCGCGCATGGGGAGGCCATGATGCATAAGACGAAACAACCGTCCCGCCCGGCGGGACGGCGCCCTCGTGCAACCTTGCTGGCCGCAGCCGCGTTGGCGTGCTGCTGCTCGTATGCCGTCGCACAAACCACCACGCCCGACTCCGGGCCCGACGCGAGCGCCAGCGCGGACACCATCATGACGCTGGTCGCGGACGCTTCGTCATGCGCCGCCAATCCGGCCGCGTGTGCGGGGCAGGTTCATGCCGGTCATGGGATCGGCGGCGGTAAAGGAGCCGGCCCGAGTGGCAGCGGCGGCGGCAGTCCCGGGCCGGGTAACGGCAATGGCGGCGGCAGCGGCAGCGGTGCAAATAACGGGAACGGCGCCGTCGGGCCTGCCGGTGTCGGTGGAGCGACAGGCGGCACATCCGGCGGTACGAGCGGCACGGGTCGCGGAGGCAACGCGTCCGGTAACGGTGGTTCAGGTGGCGGTACTTCGGGCAGCGGTACTTCGGGCAGCGGTACTTCGGGCGGCGGTACTTCGGGTGGCGGCACTTCGGGTGGCGGCACTTCGGGTGGCGGCACTTCGGGTGGCGGCACTTCGGGTGGCGGCACTTCGGGCGGCGGTACTTCGGGTGGCGGTACTTCGGGCGGCGGTACTTCGGGCGGCGGTACTTCGGGTGGCGGCACTTCTGGAAGCGGAGGCCATGGCGGACACGGAGGTGGAGGCGACGGAGACAGTGGTGGTCACGGCAATGGTGGCGGCCATGGTGACGGCGGCGGCCACGGCGACGGTGGCGGCCACGGTGACGGCGGTGGTCACGGTGACGGCGGTGGCCACGGTAATGGTGGCGGCCACGGCGATGGCGGTGGTCACGGCGATGGTGGCGGCCACGGCAACGGTGACGGTGGCGGTCACGGCAATGGCAACGGCAGTGGCGGCTCAGGCAACGGCAATGGTGCCGGCGGCAATGGCGGCCATGGCAGTGGTAGCGGTAATGGCGGTTCGGGCAACGGCAACGGTGGTCACGGTAACGGCGCCGGCAACGGCAATGGCGCTGGCGGTAACGGCGGCCATGGCAGTGGCAGCGGCAATGGCGGTTCGGGCAACGGCAACGGTGGCCACGGTAACGGCGCCGGCAACGGCAATGGCGCTGGCGGTAACGGCGGCCATGGCAGTGGCAGCGGCAATGGCGGTTCGGGCAACGGCAACGGTGGCCACGGTAACGGCGCCGGCAACGGCAATGGCGCTGGCGGTAACGGCGGCCATGGCAGTGGCAGCGGCAATGGCGGTTCGGGCAACGGCAACGGTGGCCACGGTAACGGCGGCGGCAATGGCAATGGCAACGGCAGTGGCGGCGCTGGCAACGGTGGTGCCAACGGCGTTGGCAACGGCAATGGCGCTGGCGCTGGCGGTAACGGCGGCCATGGCAGCGGCGGCGGTTCGGGCAACGGCGGCGGCAACGGCAATGGGGCCGGCAGCAACGGTGGCCAAGGCAACGGCAATGGTGGCCACGGTAACGGCGGCGGCAATGGCAACGGTAACGGCAGTGGTGGGGCCGGCAATGGCGGCGCCAACGGTGTCGGCAATGGCCACGGTACCGGCAACGGCAATGGCGGCGGTCACGGCAACGGCGGATCGTCCGGCGGCAACCACTGACCGGAAGCGTTACCCGGCCGGGTGCCGTCAGAGCATCTCGAGCGCGCGCTTGCTGCGAGGCGGACGGAAGTACGCGTCAAGCTGCGCGCGCTCGTCCTCGCTCAATTCGAGATCGAGCGCGGCGCGATTGTCGCGCACGTGCTCGATCCTCGACGCCTTCGGGATCGCGAATACGCCCGGCTGCGCGAGCACCCAAGCCAGCGCGACGCGCATCACCGATACGCCGCGCAGCCGCGCGATCTCGTCGAGCGGCGAACGCTTCGGCAACCGTCCGTGGTCGACCGGGCTGTATGCCATCGCCGGGATCCGGTGGTCGGCGAGCCACGGCAGCAGGTCGAATTCCGGGCCGCGCCGCGCGATGTTGTAGAGGATCTGGTTGGTCGCGCAGGCGCCGCCGCCCGCCCCGCCGACGAGTTCCTCCATATCGGCCGTATCGAAGTTGCTCACGCCCCAGTGACGAATCTTGCCCGCGCGCCGCAGCGTCTCGAAACCCTCGACCGTCTCCTCGAGCGGCACCGAGCCCCGCCAGTGCAGCAAGTACAAGTCGAGGCGATCGGTGCGCAATTGCTTGAGGCTCGCGTCGCACGCGGCGACGACGCCGCGCCGGCTCGCATGATGCGGATAGACCTTGCTGACGAGAAAGACGTCATCGCGCAGGCCCGCGAGCGCCTCGCCGACGAGTGCCTCGGTCGCGCCGTCGCCGTACATCTCGGCCGTATCGACCAGCGTCATCCCGAGTTCGACACCTTCACGCAGCGCGGCGATCTCGTCCGCCCGGCGGGCCGGCCGCTCGCCTATTTCCCAGGTGCCCTGGCCGAGCTTCGGAATCGTCTCGCCGTCCGGCAGGACGACCGTGGCGATCGTGTCTGTCATGCGTTCCTCGTTGCGGATTCGTGGCCGCGCACCGCGGCCGAAGCATGGAATACGACGTGTCAGTGTAGTCAATCGGCGCGGCGTCGGCCTATTGCACGGCAAAAACCGGCTATAACGGTGCCGCATGATGACTTAGAATGGCCGCAACCTGATCGATACCCATTCCATGAAGGCACCCACGGACGACCGGTGGCAAGACCTGCGCCCCGACCCCGACAACGACACGCCGCTGTACCTGCAGCTCGCCCGCAAGCTCGGCGATGCGATCCACGACAACCGCTGGACGGCCGGCGAGGCCCTGCCTTCGGAGCGCGTGCTGTCCGATGCGCTCGGCGTATCGCGCATCACCGCGCGCAAGGCGATCGCGCTGCTCGTCGAGCAGGGCTTGATCCGCCGCACGCAGGGCGCGGGCAACTTCATCCAGCCGCGCTACGAGGATCCGCTGTCGCGACTGTCGAGCTTCAGCGAAATGCTCGAGCGCCGCGGCTTCAAGCCGAGCTCGCAATGGCTCGCGCGCGAAATCCAGCCGGCGAACCGCGACGAAGTGATCCAGCTCGGACTGTCGCCGGCCGCATCGGTGACACGCCTGAAACGCCTGCGTCTCGCCGACGGCATCGTGATGGCCGTCGAGAACTCGACGTTCCCCGCCACGCTGATTCCCGATCCGCAGGCGATCGCCGGCTCGCTGTACAGCTATCTCGAAGCGCGCGGCACGCCGATCGTGCGCGCGCTGCAGCATTTCCGCGCGGTCAACGCGACCGACGAGATCGCCGAACAGATGGGCATCGCGCCGCACGACGCGCTGCTACTGATCACGCGGATCGGCTATACGTCGGACCAGCGCGCCATCGAACTGACCGATACCTACTGCCGCAACGACTACTACGACTTCGTCGTCGAACTGCGCAAGTAACGCCGGCCGCGCAGCCGGCATCTACAGCCAGCGCGCATCGTCGGTGCCGGGCGGCACGGGCGGCCGCGCGAACGCCGGCGGCGTGGCCGACAACCGCTCGGCCGGGCGCACGGTGTCGAGCATGCCGAACGGCGACGCGACGCGATCGATCCGGTCGCGCACGTCGGCAGCCGCGAGATCGGGCGCATGCAGGCCGTCCTGCACATTGCCGAACGACTGCAGCCAGCGCCCCGTCTGCGCGAGCGACATCCGCACGTGCCAGCTTCCCCCTTCGCACGATCGCCGCGCGAGCGCGATCATCGCGCCGAACGCCGCGAGATAGCCGGTCGCATGATCGAGCGCCTGGCAAGGCAGAGGGTGCGGCGCATCCGCATGGGCGGCCTGCTGCTCCCGCCATGCGATCCCGCTCGCCGACTGCACGAGACTGTCGAAGCCGCGCCGCCCCGCCCACGGCCCCGCATGCCCGTATGCCGAGATCGACACGCACACGATGCCGGGCCGCCGCTGCGCCAGCGCCTGCGGCGCGAAACCGCGGGCGGCGAGCGAGCCGGGCCGGTACGACTGCAGGAACACGTCCGCGTCGCGCACGAGCGCGTGCAGCGTCTCGACACCCGCCGTATCGCGCAGGTCGATCCATGTCGAACGTTTGCCGCGCCCGTTGTCGATCACGAGCGGCGCGATGTTCGGCAGGTGCGGCCCGTTGACGAGCAGCGTCTGCGCGCCGTGCGACGCGAGCGTGCGGCCCGCGACCGGGCCCGCGATGATGCGCGTGAGATCGAGCACGCGCACGCCCGCGAGCGGCGGCCCGGCTTCGCCGCGGCCGATCGGTTCGAGCGGCGCATCGCCGATCCGCTCGATGTCGAACAACGGCAGCGACGCGATCGCGCGCGCCTGCTCGTGCGCCGCCCATTCGTCAGGGGTTCTGATCAATGCCGCGCACAGGCCGGCCTCGGCCAGCGCGGTGTCGAGCGCCGCGCCGTCCCATCTGCGGATCGCCGCGGCGACGTCGGCGCGCTGCGCGCCGCAACCGAGTACGGCGAGGATCCCGCGCAGGTGATGCGGGAAGTTCGCATGCAGCTGGATCCAGCGCCCGTCGCCCGTCTCGAAGAAGCCCGTCACCGGATGACGCAACTCCGGCGGCGGGCCGTCGTCCACACGCAGGTAGCGTTCGCTGCGGAACGCGACCAGCGCATCGCGCACCGACACGTCGACGGATTGCGCGACGCCCGTGCGAAGCCGGTGACATTCGGCCGCCGCGAGCCCGGTTGCCGCGATCGTCGCTGCCGCGAGCGTGCCGACATGAAACGTCGACGGCAACGTCGGGTCCCGCCCCGTCACGGTCACGCGGGCGAGCGCGTCGCGATCGCCGTGTGCGCTTTGCCACAGATGCGTCAATGCGAGTTCCGGCGTCATGGTGAAAGGGCGATGGAGGACACGGAATCGAGTCTAGAATTCGCGCCCGGCGCAATCAATCCCGATCGCGCGAATCGAGGCGCGGGCGCGCTTCAGGAGGCCGGCAAGCGCGATCGGCGCCAGATCCGTCCGCGGCGCCGGGTACCTCCGCCATCCGCCGCGTTCGCGCAAGCGCCCCGCGCACGCTACATCGGCAGCGACGCGGCCGCGTGGCGCCGGCCGTCCCGCCACGCGACGAGCGGCCGCCACCACGCATGCACAACACGCGCGACCGGTGCCGCGTGCGGCCCGAACGCGAACGTCGCGCCGCGTGGCCCCGCGCTGACCCATACGCACACGCCGGGCTCGAACGTCAGCGAATCGCCGGCGCCCAGCCAGTGGTCGTCGAGCCGGCCCTCGACGGTCACCCACACGTCGCCGTCCGCCACCTGCAGTGCGGTGCGATCGACGATCCGCCACCGTGCGGCCGGCTCGTCGCCGTCGATCACGTAAAGTCGCAGTTCGCGCATGGCAGCCTCCTGGTCGCACGGTTCCGATGGCACCAGTATTTCGGACAGTGACAGCACGCGGACAGATACGGCTGCAGACACTTTTAGCTGAACTGTACTGGTCGAGCGACGAGGACGGCATCCGACCGCCGGATTTCGCGTCACGCCGGGTGCCGAACCTGCACGGCCCATCGGGTTTCCCTACAATGTCGGCTGTCCCGCGCCACCGCCCCGCTCCCATGTTCCAGCGCCCGCCTGCCGCCGCCCCCGGCGAAAAAAATCTCACCGTGATGCTCTGGCTCGTTGCGACGGGCTTCTTCATGCAGACCCTCGATTCGACGATCGTCAACACGGCGCTGCCGTCGATGGCCGCGAGCCTCGGGGAATCGCCGCTGCGGATGCAGTCGGTCGTGATCGCGTACTCGCTGACGATGGCGGTGATGATCCCCGTGTCGGGCTGGCTCGCCGATACCTTCGGCACGCGACGCGTGTTCTTCAGCGCGATCCTGGTGTTCTCGCTCGGTTCGCTGCTGTGCGCGAATGCGCATACGCTCTCGCAGCTCGTCGCGTTCCGCGTCGTGCAGGGAGTCGGCGGCGCGATGCTGTTGCCGGTCGGGCGGCTCGCGGTGCTGCGCACCTTTCCGGCCGAGCGTTATCTGCCCGCGCTGTCGTTCGTCGCGATCCCGGGCCTGATCGGCCCGCTGATCGGACCGACCCTCGGCGGCTGGCTCGTGAAGATCGCGTCGTGGCACTGGATCTTCCTGATCAACGTGCCGGTCGGCGTCGCGGGCTGCATCGCGACCTTCTACTCGATGCCCGATTCACGCAACCCGGCCGTCGGCCGCTTCGACCTGAAGGGCTATCTGCTGCTGACGATCGGCATGGTCGCGATCTCGCTGTCGCTCGACGGGCTCGCCGATCTCGGCATGCAGCACGCCGCCGTGCTGGTGCTGCTGATCCTGAGCCTCGCGTGCTTCGTCGCGTACGGGCTGTACGCGGTGCGTGCGCCGCAACCGATCTTCTCGCTCGACCTGTTCCGGATCCACACGTTCAGCGTCGGGCTGCTCGGCAACCTGTTCGCGCGGATCGGCAGCGGCGCGATGCCGTACCTGATCCCGCTGCTGCTGCAGGTGAGCCTCGGCTACTCGGCGTTCGAGGCGGGGCTGATGATGCTGCCGGTCGCGGCGGCCGGGATGTTCTCCAAGCGGATCATCACGCGGCTGATCACGCAGCACGGCTACCGCAAGGTGCTGCTCGCGAACACGATCATGGTCGGCGTGATGATGGCAAGCTTCGCGCTGATGCGCGACTCGGTGCCGGTGTGGGTGAAGGTCGTGCATCTCGCGCTGTTCGGCGGCTTCAACTCGATGCAGTTCACCGCGATGAACACGCTGACGCTGAAGGATCTCGGCACGGGCGGCGCGAGCAGCGGCAACAGCCTGTTCTCGCTCGTGCAGATGCTGTCGATGAGCCTCGGCGTGACGGTCGCCGGCGCGCTGCTCGCGACGTTCACGGGCATGCTGCGCACCGTGACGCCGAGCAATACGCTGCCGGCGTTCCACGCGACCTTCATCTGCGTCGGGATCATCACGGCCGCGTCGGCGTGGATCTTCGCGCAGCTCGCGCCCGAGATCCGCAGCACCGCGCGCAAGACCGACCCGTCCGAGCGCGCGTGACGCGCGGTGCGCGCCGTTTCGGGGGCCGCGCCGCTGCCGCGCGCACCAGGACGGTGCAGACCGCCCCCGGCAACGCACGCGCCGATGCGGCCCGTCCCGGCCGCGACGGGCGGCCGCACGCGGCGCGATGCCGTGCATGCTTCTTGCTGGCCTATTCTCTAGGTAAACTGGCAGTCCTCCATCGGCCGACATCATGAGCATGATCGAAATCGATCCCCCCGGCTTTCAGCCGCCCCGCCCCGTCGCCGGCGACGACGGGAACCGGCGCACCGTGCTGTACGGCGGATACACCGTGTTCAGCGTGTTCCAGCCCGTTTTCTCGGTGTCGCACCGCCGCGCGATCGGCTATCACGCGTCGCTGCGTGCGCACGACGAGGAAAGCCGCCAGGTGGCGTCGCACGAGGTTTTCACGCAGGCGGCGCGGCGCGGCGACCTGCTCGAACTCGGCCGGCTCGCCGAATCGTTGCATCTCGGTAACTTCCACGCGTTCGACAGTCACGACGAATGGCTCTTCCTGAGCCTGCATCCGGCCGCGCTGATGGACACCGTCTACGGCGACGCGCTGCTCGCGAACCTGAAGGCGCTCGGGCTGCCGCCGCACCGCGTGGTGCTCGAGGTACCCGAGCAGGCCGGCGGCGAAACGCCGCGCTACGCGGCGATCGTCGACGGGCTGCGCAAGGCCGGCTTCCTGATCGCGCTGGGCGGGTTCGGCGCGAAGCATTCGAACATCGACCGCGTGTGGCACCTGCATCCCGACATCGTCACGCTCGACCGCGGCATCCTCGCGCAGGCGAGCGAGCACTCGCACCTCGAACGCGTGCTGCCGGGGCTCGTGTCGCTGCTGCACGAATCCGGCCAGCTCGTGCTGATGGGCGGCCTGTCGACCGAACGCGACGCGCTGATCGCACTCGAATGCGACGTCGATTTCGTGCAGGGCCAGTATTTCGCGGGGCCGAGCGTCGACCCCGTGCAGCCGCAGGCCGCCGCGGGCTGCATGGATACGCTGTCGGCCGCACTGCGGCTGCGCGTCGCGCAACGCGAACGCACGCAGGCGGAACGGCTCGCGCCGTACGTCGCCGCGCTCGAGGAAGCGAGCCAGAAGCTCGGCGCGGACGCGCCGCTCACCGACGCGGCCGCCGCCGTGCTCGGGCTGCCGGAAACCGCGCGCTGCTTCCTGCTCGATGCATCGGGGCGCCAGATCGGCGACAACGTGCTCGCGCGCGGCAGCGTGTCGCAACGCGCGAAGCGCTTCCGTCCGCTGCTGCATTCCGAAGGGGCCAGCTGGGAGCGCCGCCCGTACTTCATCGACGCGATGCGGGCGCCGGGCCGCGTGCACCTGACGGCGCCCTACCTGTCGATCAACGAGGCGCACCTGTGCGTGACCGCGTCGATCGCCGCGCCCGCGGCGACCGGCATGCAGGTGCTCTGCGTCGACATCAACTGGGAAGCGGCGCTCAACCGCGAGTAAGCGCGACGGCGCGCCGCCGTCACGCGGCGCCGCCCGCCTTGCGCACGATCAGCCGGTGTACGCGCTTGCCGGACGACGCGCCGACGACCTCGTGCTCGTCGATCACCTGCACGTCGGCGCCGAGTGCCGCATGCATCCGCGCCGAATCCAGTGCCGTATAGAGTCGGCCACGCTCGTCGCGCGACGTGCCGTGTCCCGCCACCCGCCAGCTCAGGTACAACGTGCCGCCCGGCATCAGCAGATCGGCCAGCCGCGCGGCCGCCGCTGCCGCATCGGCCTGTTCGAGGTGCATGACGACCGTCTCGCACAGTACGTTGCGAAACGCGCCGGACGGCACACCGGCCAGCGCCGGCAGCGCGGCGAGCTCGAAGCGCAGGTCCGGATGGTGCCGGCGCGCCTCGTCGAGCAGCGCGGCGCTCGCGTCGTAGCCGCGGACGTCGAAACCGCACGACGCGAGCCAGGCCGTGTCGCGGCCGGCGCCGCAGCCGACGTCCGCGGTCGGCCCCGGCGAGAAATATTGCTCGAGCAGCGCGTACATGTCGTCGGGCGCGGCCTGGTCGAGCCAGTCCTGCGCATATCGCGCGGCATGGGCGTCGTACGCGTCGAGCGTCGGGCGATCCACCATGGTGAGTGCTCCGCAAGGGCGTCGTATGACGCACCCCGCATCTTAGCCGTTGC
>NZ_JAAGPK010000151.1:0-20138 GCF_017104685.1 Burkholderia sp. Tr-20355
CCGCGTTCGCGCCGTCCTGGTTCAGGTCGGCGATCGCGACGGCCGCGCCCGCCTTGGCGAGCTCGAGGGCGATTTCCTTGCCGATGCCGCTCGCGGCGCCCGTGACGACTGCGGTCTTGCCATTCAGGTTGCTCATGTTCGAATTCCCGTGATGAAAGGTTTGACAGGGAGAAAGGACTGCGGACGTGTTACTTGGCCAGGTAATCGTAGACGACTTCGCCGAGGCCCAGCGTCAAATCGGCGACCAGGTGCCGGGCCTCGACGATTTCGAGCACGGGCAGGTCGGCCACGGGCGCAAGCGCATGCGGCGCCAGTTCGAGCGACGCGGGGCCCGTCCACGCGCCCTTCATCTTGATGTCCTGCATGTAATAGCGCACGAGTTCGCAGACGCGCGCGGTGCCGTCGACGTGCGGGATGATCTTCAGCAGGAAATTGGGGCCGGCGAGCCGCTTCGTCTGCTCGTCGATGTCGAGTTCCTTGTGCTTGTAGCCCATCGTGCCGGTGGCGACGCGCACCTTGCCGTAGTCGAGCGTGCCGAGGATGTGATCGGTGTTCACGTGCAGCGTGGGCGACGCGAGCTTCTTCGGGAAGCCCCACAGCTCGCGGCCGCCGGCGATCGGCGGGTGATCGTCGAGATACATCGCGAGCGTATAGCCGCCCGGCTGGCCGTTGTATTCGACGGGGATGACCTGGCCGCTTTCGGTGTAGTCGCCGAAACCGGTCGAATCGGCCATGCGAATGAATTCGTAATGCACGAGCGGCTCGGTAACCTGCAGCGGCTCGGGGACAATTTCACGGAGACGGTCCGGATCGGTGCGATACGTGATGATCAGAAACTCACGATCGACGAAACGGTACGGACCCATCGGGAAGGCAGGGCTGGTCAACGGCATCGCAAACGCTTTCGATCGGACATCGCTGGCTTTCATGCGGACTCCTTGTTGTTGATCGCTTCGTGGATGAGTGCTCGTAATCGTATGCCTGTGCGTTGCCGTTGTGCGATGCCGCATCTGGAATTAATTGTTGCCGATTTCGAATGATTTGCGGCGTAAATATTGAGATGAACGATACCAACGGCGGGGAAGGCGCCCGGCGGTCCGATGGTCGCACGCGCCGATGACACCACGATGTGAAAAAGGTGAGCCTTTGCGGGAGACGGTCGCGCGGGAATATGACAATTGTGTGAACTTGTGTTGCGGTGCATGCTCTAAGTGCGTTCGCCGCGGCGGCCTTCGCCCCGGCGGCGAACGCATTAAGCATCGCTTAAGCGGGCGCGCCCTAGCATCGTTCGTATCAGGCCGGGCAACCGGTCGTTTTTTTTGCCCCACGCAACCGGATTCATGCAGAACCTCAATCTCACCCTCTTTTCCGCCGTCAACGCCGGGGTTGCGCCGCAGCCGGGCGTCGCCCGCCTCGCGATCTTCGCTGCCGACTGGCTGGTCTATGTGCTGCCGGCGATGCTGCTGCTCACCTGGATCTTCGGCGCGCGCCCGACACGACGCCAGGCGATCGAAGCCGGCGTCGGCGTGTGCGTGGCGCTCGTGTTCGCGCAAGCGATCGGGCATGTCTGGTTCTCGCCGCGCCCGTTCATGGCCGGCGTCGGCACGCAACTGATTCCGCACGCGCCGGACAGCTCGTTTCCGAGCGATCACATGACGTTTGCGTGGAGCATGGCGGTCGGCCTGATGCTCGGCGGCACGACCCGCGTCACCGGGTTCGTGATGGCCGCGCTGGCCGTGGTGATTGCATGGGGGCGCGTGTATGCGGGTGTGCACTGGCCGTTCGACATGGCAGGCGGCGTGCTGGTCGGTACGGCCGGCGCGTTGGCCGCGCACCTGTGCGGGCAACGCGCGATCGCGCTGCTCGAACGGATCGGCGATTCGGTACACGCGGTCGTGATGGGGCGCCGGCACGCGCCCTGAATGAACGGAAATCGGGCAGGACGCCGTCAGCCGGGTGTCTTGGCCGAATCGGCCGAGGCGGACGGGCCGCCGCCCGCATCGTGCAGTTCGGACGTATCGGTCGGGTGCTGAGCGGCATCGCGCTCGAGGGCGCTTTCCTTCAGGATCGCGCACATCGCGACGAACAGCGCGAGCACTACCGCGGCGAGGCCGCAATAGCCGACGATCTTCAGGTGGCGAAGGAAAGGCGAAGCGTGGCTTTCTTTTGTCATGACCGGGCGCTCCTGGGCGGGCTGCGGCGGCTGTCGCCTGACAGCGGCGTCGCAGATACAGATATATACCAGCCGCGATACCGGTGCCAAGCCCGCTGGTGCGCGGACGCTACGATTGTGTCATCCGCCGGCCGACCGGGCGCCCGTTTACCGGGTACCCGCCCCGTCAGTCTTCCAGCGTTTCGTGCACGGCCGCCGCGCCGCGCTTCCAGTAGGCCGCCGCGCGGATGCGCGACTTGTCGACGCCGCGCTCGCCGGTCAGGTGCTGGCGGACCGCCCGCATCGACAGCGCTTCGCCGGCCGCCCACACGTAGCCGTCGCCGGACGACGGCAACGGCAGGTCGCGGACGGCATCCAACAGCGCATCGCCGTTCGCCGCGTCGGCTTCGGCGCGGAAGCGCCAGACTTCATGCACGTCGGCGCGCGTGTCGAACGAGATTTGCGCGGCACGATCGGCGACTTCCAGCACGACGGCCGCACGCGCACCGGCTGGCAATTCCTCGAGACGCCGCGCGACGGCCGGCAGCGCCGTATCGTCGCCGATCAGCAGATGCCAGTCGAAACCGGTCGGGATGACGAACGAACCGCGCGGGCCGCCGATGCCGAGCCATTGGCCGACACGTGCCTGCGCGGCCCATTGCGACGCGGGGCCCGGATGGTTCAGCACGAATTCCAGATCGAGCTCGCGGGCGGCGCGATCGAAGCGGCGCGGCGTGAAGTCGCGCGCGACCGGCTTCGGTTCGCCTTCCGGAAACTCGGGGCCGTTCGCGCCGAGCGTCGGCATCGCGGGCCGTTCCGCACCGGGCGGGGGGAAAAACACCTTCACGTGATCGTCGAACGACGCGGACTCGAAATCCGCGAGATCGGGGCCGCCGAGCGTGACGCGCAGCAGGTGCGGCGTCACGGCACGCACGCGCAGGACCTGCAGCAGGCGGAATTTGAGGGTATGGCGCACGCGGGTCACGGTGCGTTCGGATGTGTTCTGCATCAATCCGTTCTCCTTGAGGTTTGACGGGGCGGCGCGGATCACGCGCCGGAGCCGCCTTCGATTTCGGCCGTCGCACGGCGCATGATGGCCGCGATGCGGCGTTGTTCGTCGGCGTCGGCTGCGCTCTTGTGCAGCAGCGCCCGCTTGAGCGCGAGGCGCGCCTCGACGAACTCCGGCAGCCAGCCGGCCTGCGATTCGTCCGGTGCTTCGTTGCCCGCCGATTCCCCGGCGAACGCGCGGCGCATGAATTCCATCTTGCGTGCGAGGTGCGTGAGGCGAGCGAACAGCGTGTCGACGCGTTCGCGCTGTGCATCGAGATGCGCGCGGCCGGCGTCGGTCAGCGCATAGCGTTTGCGGTTGCCTTCCGCCTGCGATGCGACGAAGCCGACTTCTTCCAGATACGTGAGCGCCGGATACACCATGCCGGGGCTCGGGCTGTAGAAACCGTTGGAACGCGTGTCGAGCGCCTTGATCAGCTCGTAGCCGTGGCTCGGCTGTTCGGCGACCAGCGCGAGCAGCAGCAACTGGAGATCGTCCGAGTTGAACTGGCGGCCGCGCGGCATACCGTCGTCGCCGAAATCGCCAAAGCCGCCCCGGCCGCCCCGGCCGCCGAACGGGCCGCCACCGAACATGTCGTGGCCGCGGCGGTGGCGGCCGATCGCGTACCAGAGACCGGCGAACCAGTCGGGGCGGGCATGCGCACCATGACCGTCGCAACGGTCATGGCCGCGGAAGTGATTGTGTCGCATGGTCTTGTCCTATATGTCGAAAAACATATCTAAAGATATATATCGAAAGATAGGGCGTCAAGGGGATTTATTTGGGGTTGGATTGGGTCTGCGAAGGGGACGCCGTGCATCGCGCGATGACCTCGCGCACCGTCGCCCATGTCAACAATGGTCAATTCCGATGCCGGTGTGTTGTGGTCCGTGCACTCAGTGGCGACAATCGGCGCGCTCGCCCGGACGAGCGCGCTTGAGAAGCGGCTCTCGCTTTCCGCGCCCTGGAAAATTCGAATGACGTTCATCCTGCCGCACAATCCACGCCAAGACCGGCGTCAACGCGCCGACGCGCTGCTGCTCGAGGCGGCCGCGGATGACGCATTCGTCCGCGAATCGTTGCGTATCGTCGCCGAGGCCAGGCAGCGCATCGAGGATTCGCGCGTGTTGACTACCGGTGCGGCGCCGTGTGACATGCACGACGGCGCCGATGTCTCGTAGGAGGTCGCCGACCATGGGATCGAAAGCCGCGAACCGTACGTGGCAGGTCGCGCTGGCGCTGGTTGCGCTGGCGGGCGTCGCATGGTTCGCGCTCGGCCTGCGCATCCACTTCGGCTACTACGCCGACGACAGGCAGGCCGCGCTTCGGGCGGAAGCGTTGGTCGTGCAGCGCTTCAACGCGCAGGCGTTCGACGCGATCTACGACGACGCGGCCGACGCGATGCGCGCGACCGTATCACGCGCGCAGGCCGTCGACGCGATGCGTGCGACGCTGAAAGCGTACGGGACCATCGTCGAAGACAACGAAGGCGCGACGACCTGCTTTCCCGATCAGGTCCGCATGGTGCGCTGGCTGAGGTCGTCGAACGGGACCGACCTGACGCAGGTGAGCCTGTGGTCGACGCCGGGCGGCGATGCCAAGCTGGTGATGATGCGGATTTCGCCGGGGCGCGTGAGCGTCGATCCCGAGATCGTCCACCGGAATCGCTGCGGTGCGCGGTGAGCGGCAGCCGAACGACGCGCCGCGGGCCGGCGCGTGTGCCCGTTTCCTTCAGATGCCCATCCGCTCCGCCACCCCGTCGCGATCCACGAACTTGTGCTTCATCGCGGCGCCGACGTGCAGGGCCAGCAGCAGGCCGAGCGTCAGCACCAGCGCGCGATGCAGCGTATCGGTCAGGAGTCGCAACGGTTCGTCGCGGCCGACGAGCATCGGCAGGTCCGTGATGCCGAAGAAGCTGACCGCGTGCGCACCGGCGAGGCGGTGCACGTAGCCGGTCAGCGGCACGAGAAGCAGCAGCAGGTACAGCACGCCGTGCAACGCACCGGCGATCCGCGCCTGCCAGGCCGGGACGTTGTCCGGCAGCGGCGGCGGGGTGTGCGTCGCGCGCCAGGCGAGGCGCGGCACGGTCAGCATGAAGATCAGGCTGCCGATCGACGCGTGATAGAACAGGATGCCGTTGAACTGCGGCGAGTTGTGCGGAAACGTATCCATGTAGAGCCCGATCGAGAGGTTCAACAGGATCAGGATCGCGATCGACCCGTGCATGGCGATCGCGAAGCGTGCGTAGGCGGCGTGGTTGGGCTGTGACATGAGCGGTCTCGCAGATTCGGGTAGGGTGCCGCGCACCCGCGCGTCCGGCGCAGCGAACGGCGTGGCGACACCCGATGTACCGGGACCGGGCCGGATTTATTCCCGATGCATGCGTCGCTTGCCGTTGCACCGTATTTTCACGGCAGACGGAAGGGGCAGCTTCCCCCCCTCCAGCCCCCGCTGTCAGAACCGCGTACTGAACCCGATCCGCGCGATCGACTGCCGGGCGCCGCTCGATGCGCCGTCCGCATCCATCACGCCGTTGATCTGCGCGTTGCTGCCGTGGCCGGTGCGCTGATGCACGCCGGCGACATACACCATCGTGCGCTTCGACAGCCAGTACTGGACGGCGGCCAGGAATTGATGCGCATGCGCGTTGTCGAGCGTGTCGTTGCCCTTCATGTAGGTATAGCTCGCGCCGACGACCCAGGCGGGCGACGGGTGCCATGCGGCACCGGCTTCGGCCGACCATGCGCCCGCGCCGTTCTGTGCGTTGTGCACGGTCGTGAAGAGCGCCTTCCCCGTGACCGTGCCGACCGTGTAATGCAGGCCCGCGCCCCAGTTGCGCACGCTGGTGGGCGGCAGTCCGCCGACGGCGCCGTATTTCTGGTTCGTATAGGCCGCGCCCGCGCCGAACGGGCCGTTGTCGTAGCTCGCACCGACGCTGACCGTGTTGTTCGCGCCGATCGACCCCGCGACGTTCCCGAAGCCGTACAGCGCACCGAAGGTCAGGCCCGACAGCGACGGGCTCGTGTACTTGACCGAATTCGCGACGCGATTGCTGCCCGCGACGCGGTCCCAGTCGAACGCGCCCGTCGGGTTGTTCGGCAGCGCGAGCTTGTCGAACGGTCCGTTGCGGAAGCCGTACAGGCCGACGAGATCCTGCGCGATCTCGTTGCCGCTGGCGGCCAGCGAATCGACCATGAACTCGTACTGGTTGCCCAGCGTCAGCGTGCCGTACCGGTCGTTCTGCAGCCCGACGTAGGCGGTGCGCGCGAACAGCCCGCCGCCGATGATCGAGCCGTTGCCGAGCGAATACTGGTTCACGAGCCGGAAGATCGCGCGCGTGCCCGCACCGAGATCCTCCTTGCCCTCGAAGCCGAGCAGGTTCGGAAAGAAGATGTTGTCGTCGAATTTCGCGGCGCCGTGGCCGCCTTGATTGCTGACATAGCTGATGCCGGCGTCCATCAGCCCGAACATCGTCACGCTGCTCTGTGCAAACGCCGCAGCCGGAAGCGTGCAGGCCGCGAGTGCCAGTAAGGTCTTTTTCGTCATCTCCAATGTGCTCCTCACATGTTTCCGATCGGATCGGATATTTTTTGATCGGACTACTGATTGATATGAACAAACCCGAACCGGGAGAATCCCGGTTCGGCGGCAACGGAAGGGAGCCGGTCGCGCGACGGGCATCGGCGGGTTTCGCGAATCCGCCGATGTCCCGCGCGCCGAGCGCTAGACCGTCGAGTACCCGCCGTCCACCGGCACGACCGCGCCGGTCACGAACGACGCGCCGGGCGAGCAGAGGAACAGGATCACTTCCGCGACCTCGTCGGCCGTGCCCCAGCGACCGAGCGGCGTGCGCTCGAGGATGCGGCGCGACGCCTGCGCGTCGGCCTTCAGGCCGGTACTGAGCGGCGTGTCGATCCAGCCGGGCGCGACCGCGTTCACGCGGATGCCGCGATCGGCCCACGCCTGCGCGAGCGAGCGCGTGAGCTGCGCGATGCCGCCCTTGCTCGCGCTGTACGCGGGCCGGTCCTTGCTGCCGAAGTACGTGTACATCGACGCGATATTGACGATGCTGCCGCCGTGTGCCGACAGCGCCGGCCGGGCGGCGTCGGACGCGCGCATCACCGACGTCAGGTTCACGTTCAGCACGAGCTCGAACTGGTCCATCCGGTATTCGTCCGCGTGCCGGCTGATGCCGACGCCGTTGACGAGCACGTCGAGCCGCGGCAGCGCCGCGATCGTACGCGCGAGCGCATCGCTGTCGGTCACGTCGAGCGCCACGCAGCGGATGCCCGCATGCACGGGCGCATGCGGGCCGGCGGCGTCGAGCCCGAGTGCGACGACCGACGCGCCGGCTTGCGCGAACCGCAACGCGGTGCGCGCGCCGATGCCCGACGTGCCGCCCGTCACGACGACGGACTGGCCTTCAAACGCCCACTGACGACTCATGCTCGGCACTCCCGGTGAGTTGGGCGCGACGGGCGGGCCGTTGCGCGGGTGAAACGAGGATCTTGATCTGCGTGCGGTCGGCGAGCAGCGCATCGAAGCCGTCGGCGACGGCGTCCTCGAGCGACACCGTGCGCGTGACGATCGACGTGAGATCGAGCGCGCCCGACGCGACGATGCGCAGCAGGTCTTCGTACGCGTGTCGGTAACCGACGCTCGCGGTGAACGTCAGCTCGTCGTTGACCGCGCGGAACGCGTCGAAGCCCGCATGCGGCATCAGGCCGACCATCACGAGGCGGCCGCCCTTGCGTAGCGCCTGCATCGCCGACTCGAACGTGGCCGGCAGCCCGGCCGCCTCGAAACTCGCATCGACGCCGAGCCCGCCTGTCGCCGTGCGGATTGCATCCTGCAACGTGCCGGCGTCGAGCGCACGCGCGTCGAACGCATGCGTCGCGCCCACGCGCGTGGCGGCCGCGAGCCGCTCGGGCGACACGTCGACGGCCACGATCGTCGTCGCACCCTGCAGCTTCGCGAGCATGATCAGCAGCAGGCCGATCGGTCCGAGCCCGAACACCGCGCAGGTCTCGCCGAGCCGCAGTGCGCCGCGCCGCAGCGCATGCAGCGCGACGGCGGCCGGCTCCATCACGGCGGCCTGCTCGAGGCTCACGCCGTCGGGCAGGCGATGCAGCATGTAGGCCGGCACGACCGCGAAGTCGGCCATCCCGCCGTCGCCCATCAGCCCGGCGAAGCCCATCGACACGCACAGGTTGTACGACCCGGCGCGACAGTACGCGCACTGGCTGCAGCGGTACTCGGGCTCGACCGCGACGCGGTCGCCCGCGCGCAGCGCCGTCACGCCTTCGCCGACTTCGACGACGGTGCCGCAGAACTCGTGGCCGAGCGTCAGCGGCGCGGTGCGGCGCGACAGCGGGTGCGGCGCGTCGACGGGAATCGCGTGGGGGCCGTCCGCATATTCGTGCAGGTCACTGCCGCAGATCCCGCAATACGCGATCGCGATTCGTACGTCGCCGGGGCCGACGCGCGGCGTGTCGATGTCGACGAGACGGACGTCGCGCGGGCCATGCCATTGGAGTGCCCGCATGTCAGCGCCCTCCGAGGTTTGGCGTGTCGAGGCGGCTGGCGGCGGCACCGGCGAGCGCGCGCTTGCGCAGCACGGCCGGCGCGGTTTCGACGAGGCCGAACGACAGCACGCACGCGAGGATCGCGCCGGTCGCCGACGTCCACATCGCGAACTGCAGGCCATACTTGTCCGCGGCAAAGCCTGCGACAGTCGGCGCGACGAAGCCGCCGATCAGCTCTCCGGCGCCCATGATCAGCCCAAGCGCGCTGGCGATCGCGCGCGGCGGCACCGTTTCGGCCGGGATCGTCGCCATGAACAGCGTGAAGCAGCCGAGGCCCGTATAGGTGACGAACACGAGCGCACCGAGCGCCCAGACCGACCCGACATGGATCATCACCAGCGGGCACACGGCCGCGATCAGCGCGAACACGATCATCGTCGGCTTGCGGCCGATCCGGTCGGAGATCGCCGGCACCGCGAAGCCCCAGAACACCCACGCGGCGCCGAGGCAGGTCATCACGATGCCCATGTCGGACGGCGACAGGTGGCGGCTTTCCACGAGGAAGACGGGCGCGAACGAGATGATCACGACGAACCACGTGAGGAAGAAGCAGCTGATCAGCACGCAGAGCAGGATGTTGCGTTCCTTCAGCAGCGCCCAGCGGTTGATCGCCGCGCCGCTCGCGGCCGGCGCGCCGGTGCCGTCGGCCTGCACGTGCCGCGCGCCGCCGGGCGGCACTTCGCGCACCCAGCGCCAGATGCAGAACGCGATCAGGAAGCCCGGGATGCACGACACGTAGAACGCCTCGCGCCAGCCGTACGCGGTGGCGATGCCGATCACGACCGGCGGGCCGATCATCGCGCCGAGCAGGCCGGCGGCCGAACCCTGCAGCAGGCCCATGTTCAAGCCGCGGCGGCTCGGCGTCGAGCTTTCGACCATCAGCGATTGCGACAGCGGCAGCACGGGGCCTTCCGCAATGCCCATCAGCGCGCGGAACGCGATCAGGCTCGCGAAGCCGCCGACGAGCCCGGAGAGTGCCGAGCACACGGAAAAGCCGAGCACGGCGGCGATCAGCAGCGGCTTGCGCGTGCCGCGCGCATCGGACCATGCGCCGGTCGCGGCGCCCGACAGCGCCCACGTGAGCGCCAGTGCGGACGACACCATGCCGAGCTGCGTGTTCGTCAGGTGCAGCTCGGCCGACATGAACGGGAACAGGAACGACAGCGCGAGGCGGTCGAAGAAGACGAAGCCGAACGTCATGAACAGGATCAGCAGCAGCCTGTTCTCGTACGTCCAGGGGGACCGGGAGGAAGACGGGGATGTCATGGGGCGCCTCGTCGTGCGTCAGCGGAACAGCTTCTCGATCGCTTGCGCGCCGAGGCCGACCTTCTCGTAATGCGCCTTGCACATCGCGATGTACGAATGCACGTCGAAGTAGCCGTCGGGGTTGCCTTCGTCGTCGAGCCAGATCAGCGGCCCCTTGACGATGAAGAACGCGCGCATCGGCTCGGGGTGATCGAACGCGACGAGCGTGTGGCCTTCGCCGGGCGTTTCGTACACGAAGTCGCCCTTCGTCGCGGTCCATTCGTGTTCCAGATAGCCCCATTTGCCGGACAGCGTGTACGCGAACACCTCGTGCGGGTGATAGTGCCGGTTCACGAGCCCGGCTTCCTTGGCCATCAGGATGTCGCACCATTTGTTCTGCGACGGCGAGATCCACAGCGGCCGGGACGAAACCGTTTCGGTGAACGGAACGTAATAGCGTTCGTCGTCGGTGGCCGCGTTCGGGATGTACGCTTCGGGCAGCGCATCGGGCTTGAACGGATTGGCAATCGCCGGAATGTTTTGCCAGAATTCGGATACGGCTTGGTCGACCACGGTTTGTCTCCTTCTATGGGTTGTCGTGGGCTCGACTTTAGCCAGCCGGTGCGCGCCGCTCTTGACTGGGCTGGACGAATTGCTTGACCGCGCCGGACATTGCATCGCACCAAAATCCAGACGAACCATCCCCCAATCCGTGCCGCTCCGCGCGGCGGGCGCCCGCAGGAGGCGACGTGACGAATTCGACCGTTTTTTCACGCACGCGAGGCTCGACGGCCGACGTGCCGGCGCGCGACAGGATGGCGTACTGGGATGCGTTCAATGCGGCGACGCTGGTCGGGCTGCGCTGCTCGTCGCTGTCGCCGGCCGGGCTCGAGGTCGAGAAGACCGATATCGCGCTGCCGGGCCTCGGCATCGCCGACATCAGCGGTCAGGATCACGTGATCGAGCGCAGCCCCGCGCTGGTGCGCCA
This sequence comes from Burkholderia sp. Tr-20355, assembly GCF_017104685.1. Taxonomy (NCBI): domain Bacteria; kingdom Pseudomonadati; phylum Pseudomonadota; class Betaproteobacteria; order Burkholderiales; family Burkholderiaceae; genus Burkholderia; species Burkholderia sp. Tr-20355. The sequence continues at coordinate 11,019 of NZ_JAAGPK010000151.1, forward strand.
GTTGCCGAAGGAATCGCTGTTCGCGTGCCAGATCCTGAGCGGGCGCGCGTATTTCATCCAGCGCGACCGGTGCCTGCTCGCGGAAGCCGGCGATGTCGTCGTCTACGACACGCGCGTGCCCTATCTGTTCGGATTCCTGACGCCGATGCGGCAGCTGCTGATCGACATGCCGGTCACGTCGTTCGACGAGCGGCTCGACGCGGAGCTGGCCGCGCTGCCGCTGCGGATCGCGCCGAAACCGGGCGCGGGCGCGATGCTCGGCGCGACGTTGCGCGCGAGCGTCGAGCGTTTCATGAAGGATCCGGTGGCGCACGATGCCGCGCGGTTCGTCGAGCATACGCGCACGCTGATCGCGGAACTCATCGACACGGAAGTCAACGGCGCGGGCGCGTCGCGTGCGTCGCTGTCGTACCTGCTGACCGCGAAGCAGTACATCGCGACGCATCTCGGCGAGCCGGAACTCGGGCCACAGGCCGTCGCGGACGCGGTCGGGCTGTCGCTGCGGCATCTGGGCCGGCTCTTCGCGGCCGAAGGCGAGTCGATCACGCAGCACATCTGGTCGGAGCGGCTGTCGCACGCGCATCGCGAGCTGACCGACGCGCGGCTGCGCAAGACGAGCATCGGCGAGATCGCGTTTCGCTGGGGGTTTTCGAGCCAGGCGCACTTCAGCCGCGCGATCCGCGAGCGCTACGGCGCGTCGCCGATGGCGCTGCGCGATGCGGCGCGTGCGGCCGGGGGCTGAGGCCCGGCTTTCGCAGGTTCGGCGGCGCGTGGATCACGCGCCGCTTTTGCTTTCGGCGCGGTGCCGCATGCCGCACGCGCGCCGCGTCACTCCGCCAGCATGAACTCGGCGCAGCGCTCCGCGATCATGATCGTCGGCGCGTTCGTGTTGCCGGACACGATGCGCGGCATCACCGAGGCATCGCAGATCCGCAATCCGTCGACGCCCCGCACGTTGAGGTGCGGCGTGACGACCGCCTCGTCGTCGTTCCCCATGCGGCACGTGCCGGCCGGGTGATAGACGGTTTTCGCGCGGCGCCGCACGTAATCGGCGAGCGTCGCGTCGCTCAACGTCTCGGCTTCGCGGACGATGCGCGAGAGCGACGGTGCGCGGATGATCCGCCGCGCGAGCGCGACACCGCGCACGAGGCCGTCGACATCGGCCGGATCCGACAGCGCACCGCTGTCGAACAGGATCGGCGCGGCCGGATCGTTGCCGCGCAGTTGCACGGAGCCGCGCGAGCGCGGCCTGAGCAGGCACGGGTTGATCGACAGTCCGTGGCCGGGCAGCGGCGCGCGGTCGACGTCGCCGACGAGCGTCGGCAGCACGTGGAACTGGATGTCCGGGCGGCCGCCGCCCGTCGTATCGACGAACGCGCCCGATTCGACCACGTTCGACGTCAGCAGGCCCGTGCGGCACAGCATCCACTGCAGCCCGTGCCGCAGCGCCTTCAGCCCGCGATCCTCGCCGAGCAGGCTGACCGGCGCGTGGCTGCGGCCGTAGATCGACACCTCGAGATGATCCTGATAGTTCGCGCCGACGTCACGGCTGTCGTGCAGCACGTCGATGCCGTGCGCGCGCAGGTGCGCGCCGGGCCCGATGCCCGACAGCATCAGCAGCTTCGGCGTGCTCAGCGCGCCGGCCGCGAGCACGACGTCGGCGCGTGCGGCGGCCGCGCCCGTTGCGCCGCCTTCGGTGCGCCATTCGACGCCGGCGGCACGCCGCCCGTCGAACCGGATGCGCGTCACGCGGCAGCCGGTCAGCACGCGCAGGTTCGGATGGGCGAGCGCCTCGGCGAGATAGGTGGCCGCGGTGCTGCCGCGCTGCCCGTCGAAGATCGTCGTGTGATAGAAGCCGACGCCGTGCTGCGCGGCGCCGTTGAAGTCGTCGTTGTACGCGATGCCGGTTTCCTGCGCCGCCTTCACGAACGCGAGGCTCAGCGGATGCCGGAAGCGCGTGTCGCCGACTTTCAACGGCCCGTCGGTGCCGTGGAACGGCTCGGACAGCCGCAGGTGCGATTCGGCGCGCTTGAACACGGGCAGCACGTCGTCCCAGCTCCAGCCCGTGCAGCCGAGCGCGGCCCAGTCGTCGTAGTCGTCGCGTGTGCCGCGCACGTACAGCATTGCGTTGACCGAACTGCCGCCGCCGAGCGTGCGGCCCTGCGGCACATAGGTCTTGCGGCCGGCCGCGCCGGGCTGCGGCTCGCTCTCGAACGTGACCGTGCGCCGTGTGCCGAGCACGCGGATGAACGTCGCCGGAATCCGGATGAACAGGCTGTCGTCCTTCGGGCCGTCCTCGAGCAGCAGTACGCGCCTGCCGGCCGTCACCAGCCGATGCGCGACCGTACAGCCGGCCGAACCGCCGCCGACGACGATGTGGTCGTACGTCTCCATCCCGCTTCTTCTCCTTGTTGTCGGGCGGCGGAACGCGTGCCGCCGCGCAGGAAGCCAGCTTAGCGAACGGGTTGCGGCCCCATTTGACCGGGACGGCCGCCGTGCTTGCCTCGCCCGGACACGGCGGCGCGTGGCGGCGCGAACGGGCGCTAGCGCGCGTCGGCGGGTGCGCGCGACGCGCTCGGCGTCTCGCCGAATCGCGCGCGGTAGCTGCGGCTGAAGTGCGCGCTGTTGTTGAAGCCCCAGCGGAACGCGATTTCGCTGACCGTCAGGTGCTTCAGCGACCGGTCGCGCAGGTCGGCACGGCACCGTTCGAGCCGCCGCGCGAGGATGTAGCGCGTGAGCGGCATCCCTTCGATCTCGAACACGCGCGCAAGCTGGCGCGGCGACAGGTTGATCGCACGGCTCACCGATTGGCTGTCGAGATCGTCGTCGGCGAGATGGCTGTCGATGAAGGCCTTCGCGCGCGACAGCGTGTGGACGGTCGACTTGGTCGGCGACGTGTCGCCGTCGCGCAGCCGCAGCATCGACTGCACGAGATCGAGGAGCGCGGCGGCGCGCCGTTCGCGCGCGTCGGGCGTCGGCTCGTGCGGCGCGGCGAGCAGCCCGACCACCTGCCGCACGGCCCACGACGTCACGCCGTCGTCGCGATCGATCTTGACGAGGCTGCGGTAGCGCCACGGGCCGACGCGCGCCTCGAACACGTCGCGCGGCACGTCGAGCACGGTCATCGCCATGTCGGCCGGAAAGCCGTGACCGTACGGCATCGACGTGTCGTACAGCACGAGGTCGCCGGGCGCGTGCTGCATGCAGTCGACGTCCTGGAACGTATAGCCCTGCCCCGCGTGCATCAGGCAGATGAAGATGGCGTCGCGCTGATCCGTGTGGATGTTGTGCGGCGTGCGCACGACCGCATGCCGGTTCGCGACGATGTCGCATGCGCGGAACAGCCCGAGATCGCGCGTGCGCATCGACGCATCGATGCCTTCGGACGACTTTCCGCTGCATTCGATCCGCACGAGCGTGCGCGCGACATGGTCGACCCAGAAGTCGACGCGCTCGGCGCCGCGTACGGCGCGCGTCGAGACCGTGGCGATCTCCGTGCTGGTATCCGGCATGACGTTCTCCCAATGACCGCCCGAGCGGCGCAGTCTCGGGCACGTCGAACGGCGCGGTCAATCCGTGAAAGACCCGGGGCCGGCGCGTCACGCGCTTGCAGCGGGGCGCGGCGGGCGGTTGCGCGATCGATGTCCGGCCGAGTCAACGGAAGCGGCCGTACGAGTCAAGACACGGCCGTGATTTTCGGGCAGCCGGCGCGGGCTCACTTCGACGAAGACGACGGCAGCCCGAGCGGCACGTCCCGCTCGTCACCCATCTTGCCGCCGCGGAACGCGACGCTCACGTAGCCGGCACGCCGTGCGTCGGTGACGTTCGCGTAGATCGACGTCATCAGCATCCCCGCGTCGCAGCCGAGCGCGATCGTGCGGTCGACGCGGCCGGTCGCGATGTTCACGGCGCGCAGCGACCGCATCGCGATGCCGCACGTGTCGGACAGCGCATAAACACCGACCAGCATGTGCGTCCTGGTGCGATACCACATCGGGATATCGACCACGCCATCGAGCTGGAGATGATCCTGGTCGTTGTCGTTCAGCCGTCCGACTTCGTTCAGCGTGATCGGGAAGGTGTTGCGGCCGTCGTCCCACGTGCCGGTCCCCGTTTTGCCGGCGAGGTTCAGCGCGATCGGGCAAGGCTTCGGCCGCGTCGGCGACGCGGCCGGCACGACCGGCGAGTCGGCCGTCGACGCGGGCTGCGATGCTTCGCACAACGTCATGCGGCCGTCGGGCGTGCGCCGACCCTGCAACGGGATCGGCTTGCGGTGCGCGTCGTAGTAATAACTGCCGTCGACGCGCCAGCGGCCTGCGTCGTTGCGGTTGATGGCGTCGTAGGTCTGCAGCGATACGTGAACGGGTGCGTGGCCGATCGTGCCCGTGTAGTTCGCGATTTCGTACCAGCCGGCGACGGACACGGCCGGCGCGCAGGCGAGCAGCGCGGCGATCGCCGCGGCGAGCGGGCGGGAGAATCGGGCGCGGCGCGGGATGCGGTTCATCGGCGGTCCGGGTGCGTGGGATGCTCGCCATTGTATCCATCCGTCATTCCGCGATTGCCCGCCTCCGCACGGACGGCGAAACGGATGCACATATGACACAGGCCGGCCGTGCAACCGCGCGACTTCTCCAGCCGGCCTGCTGCCGCGACGGGTCTCAGGGCGCGCTGGCCTCGTCGATCTGGCGGATATCGTCCTGATCGAGTTGCAGGCGGATCGCCTCGCCGAGCAGGTCGAGCTGCGCGAGCGACGTCGCGCTGGCGATCGGCGCGGTGATCGTCGGCCGCGCGATCTGCCACGCGAGCGCGATCGCGGCCGGCTGCGTGCGGTGCTTCGCCGACACGGCGTCGAGTGCCGCGAGGATGCGCAGGCCGCGTTCGTTCAGATAGCCGGCGACACGATCCCCGCGCACGCTCTTCTTCAGGTCGGCCTCGCTGCGGTACTTGCCCGACAGGAAGCCGCTCGCGAGCGCGTAGTAGTTGACGACGCCGAGCTTCAGGTCGCGCACGACCGGCTCGAGATCGCGTTCGTAGCCGGCGCGGTCGATCAGGTTGTACTCGGGCTGGATCACCTGGTATGCGGGCAGCCCGTCGCGCTGGCTGATCGCGGCGGCTTCGCGCAGGCGCGCGCCGCTGTAGTTCGACGCGCCGATGATGCGCACCTTGCCGGCGTCGATCAGCGTCTGATACGCGCCGAGCGTCTCCTCGAGCGGGGCCGTATCGGCGAGATCGCGATGCGAGAAATACAGGTCGATATAGTCGGTCTGCAGGCGGCCGAGCGAATCGTCGACGGCTTTCAGGATGTTGTCCTTCGTCAGCCCCGCGCGCGCGGCCAGCAGGCCGACCTTGGTCGCGATCACGACCTGCTCGCGCTTGCCGGAGCGCTTGAGCCACTTGCCGATGATGGTTTCCGATTCGCCGCCGCTGTTGCCGGGGACCCAGGCCGAATAGACGTCGGCCGTGTCGATGAAGTTGATGCCGGTGTCGGCGAGCGCGTCGAGCAGCGAAAACGACGTGCTTTCGTCGACGGTCCAGCCGAAGACGTTGCCGCCGAACGCGAGCGGCGAAACCTGGATGGTCGATGTGCCGAGGGTGCGGTATGCCATGTTCCTCTCCGATAACTGCGGGTGACGGGATTGAACTGCGGATGGGGCGATACGAATGCGGCGGGACGGCGGCGTGCGCGATGGGGTTCCGCCGTTGTCGCGGGACACCGGACATTCTCGCCGATCGCTCCGGTTCGTGCAGCCGGTGCGTCGCCGCGATGATGGACGGCTCGCGGCAGATGGCGGATGCGCCGTCCGTTACGTGAGCGTTTCGTGCGGCTGCGTTCGATCGGGAGCGAATTTTTTACGGCGGCGGGGGCGACGAGGAGGCAGGCTGCGCGGGCGGGGTGCCGGCGCGGTGGGAAGGACGGGCGGCAGTCGGCCGCCCGTCCGAGGGGGAGCCGTCAGCGCAACTGCACCGCCGCGAGAAACAGCACCATGCCGCCGATCGCGCCGTCCAGCACGCGCCACGCGACGGCCTTGCGGAACCACGGCGCCAGCAGGCGCGCGCCGTAGCCGAGCCCGAGGAACCACACGACGCTGACCGTCATCGCACCGATCGCGAACGCGAGCCGTGCGCCTTCCGGTTCGCGTGCGCCGGCCGTGCCGATCAGCAGGAACGTGTCGAGATACACGTGCGGGTTGAGCCACGTGAACGCGAGCGTCATCAGCACGATCGCGAGCCCGCCCTGCGACGGCGGCGCGACCGCGTCGCCGCGCACGTCGAGCGTGGCGTGGCCCGGCTTGAACGCGCGGCGCAGCGCGTTGATGCCGAACCAGGCGAGATACGCGAGCCCGACATACAGCACCGCATGGACGAAGGCCGGATAGCGTTCGACGAGCACCGATGCGCCGCCGACGCCCGCGCCGATCAGGATCATGTCGGACAGCGCGCACAGCAGCACGATCTTGCCGACGTGCGCGCGCATGATGCCCTGGCGGAGGACGAACGCGTTCTGCGCGCCGATGGTGACGATGAGCGATCCGCACAGGGCGGCGCCGTGGGAAAAAGCGAGCCAGTTCATGATGATGGGCAGCGGGATGGGCAGTAGACGAATGAATCGGGTAGCGCTAGTCTGCGGGCAGCATGAAGATAAGAGAAGCTAATTCACCTAATGCGGATTAAGGAAATCTAATGCTCGACTACGCGTTGCTCGATGCCCTCGCGGCCGTGATCCGGCATGGTTCGTTCGAACGGGCGGCCAAGGAGCTGAATGTCACGCCGTCGGCCGTGTCGCAGCGCGTGAAGCTGCTGGAGGAGCGCGTCGGCAGCGTGCTCGTCAAGCGCGGGCAGCCGTGCGTCGCGACGACGTCGGGCGCGCTGCTGTGCCGGCATACCGAACGCGTGCAGTTGCTCGAGGCCGAACTGGGCGGCCGGATGCCGGCGCTGCCGGGCCAGATCGCGAGCGCGTGGCCGACGCTGCGCGTGGCCGTCAACGACGACAGCGTCGCGACGTGGTTCATCGATGCGGTCGGGCCGTTCTGCACCGAGCGCGAGACGTTGCTCGACCTCGTGATCGACGACCAGGATTACACGGCGTCGCGCATTCGCGACGGCAGCGTGCAGGGCGCCGTGACCGCGCAGGCCGAGCCGATCCAGGGATGCCGGTCGGAACGGCTCGGCCGCATCCGCTATCGCGCGGTGTGCTCGCCGGCGTTTTACGACCGCTATTTCAGCGCGGGCATCACGCGCGACGCGCTGCGCCGCGCGCCGTGCGTGATGTTCAATCCGAAGGACGGGCTGCAGGCGCGTTTCATCCGGCGCGTGACACGCGCGGATCTCGATCCGCCGCAGCACTGGATACCGCACGTGGCAGGCTATCTGCGCGCATGCGAAACGGGATTGGGATGGGGGATGTGCCCGGACCGGATGGTCGATCGCCAACTGGCGGCGGGTGAGCTCGTGGACATGTCGCGCGGGCGCACCGTCGACATCGATCTCTACTGGCAGAGCTGGCGCCTGTCGATCGGCTGGCTCGACGATTTCAGCGCGGCGCTGAAGACGCGCGCCGCGCTGTTTCTCGATTGATTCGGCTGGCGATGCCGACGGCGCGCGAGCCGTGCGCGCCGAGCGGGATCAGACGTGCTGCAGGCCGTCGAAGTCGACGATCTGCACGTGGCGGCCCTGCATTTCGATCAAGCCGCGCTTCTGGAACTTCGACAGCGTGCGGCTGACCGTTTCGAGCGTCATGCCGAGATAGCTGCCGATGTCTTCGCGCGTCATCCGCAGGTTGAATTCCGACGGCGAGTAGCCGCGCTTCAGGTAGCGCGACGACACGTCGAGCAGGAAGGCGGCGACGCGCTCTTCCGCATTCAGCGAACCGAGCAGCATCGTTTGCGACGTTTCGCGCACGATCTGTTCGCTCATCAGCTTGTGCATGCGCAGCTGCATCGAGCCGGCTTCCGAGCACAGTGCCTTGAGCGCGCTGTACGGGATCACGCAGACGGAGCTGTCTTCCAGCGCGACCGCGGTGCGCGGGTGGGTATCGTCGCAGATGCCGTCGAGGCCGAGCGCTTCACCGGCGAGATGCAGGCCCGTGACCTGTTCGCGGCCGTCGTGGCGGGTCGCGACGGTTTTCAGCGAACCCGAGCGCACCGCGTACAGGTTGTCGAATGCGTCGCCTTCGCGGAACAGCGCTTCGCCGCGCTTGACGGGGCGTGCCGCGCAGATGACCGACTCGAGGCGGCTGAGTGCTTCGGGTGCCAGGCCCTGCGGCATGCACAGGTGCCGCATTGCGCACGACGAGCAGTGCGCGGCCTGGCGAGGCGCCCAGCTACCGGTGTGCGGCGTGGCGGCGGGACGTGTGGCGACGGGCGTCAGCATGATCGTTTACTCCGGCGTTGGATCGACGGAATCATTGTCCCACCGCAAGTTGACGCTGTCGGGTGACAAAACGTCGCGACCGGCGGCGCGTGCCGGATACCGTTCAGGCGGGCTGTTCGTCGACGTTCGCGGCCGCGGGGATCAACAGCACGGGCACGGTGGCGTGCCGCACGCATTGTTCGGCGATGCTGCCGAGCACGAGGCGGCGGAAGCCGCGGCGGCCATGCGTGCCGAGCACGAGCAGATCGGCGCCGAACGCCTTTGCACCGTCGAGGATCAACGACGAGACATCGTTGAGCGACGTCGCTTCGTTCTGCCGTGTTTCGCCTTTCACGCCGGCGGCCTGCATCAGCTTCGTGAAATCCTGCGCGAGTGCGTTGCCCTGCGCGACGAGCTGATCGCGCAGCACGGACGGATCGTAGCCGGGCACGTTGTAGTAGATCGCGGCGTTCTCGACGACGTAGAACGGTTGCAGCTCGGCGCCGTGCGCTTTCGCAAGCGCCAGCGCGGCATCGAACGCGTGGCGGGACGTGTCGCTGCCGTCGACGGCAACCAGAATACGCTTGTACATAGTGTCTCCGAATGGCGGGTTGAAACGAAGTCGGCCGGATGGCCGATCGGGCTGGGCAATGCGCGATGCTGCGAGGCAGGGTAAACCAACGGCGGGGACTTTGCAGTGCGGCGCCCGCCGGGTCGCGCGGCCGCACGGCGCCTGCCGCTGCGGCGAACGGCCAGGCGCGCGGCGCATGC
>NZ_JAAGPK010000152.1:0-19721 GCF_017104685.1 Burkholderia sp. Tr-20355
CGCCGACTTCAGGTGTTTGCGGCGGCGGTGCCGATTCTTTTTTTCCGCAGGCAGCCAGGAAAACCGCGGCTGCCGCGACAGTGATCAAGCGGTATGGAACCCGTTCGACGCGCATGGAGCGACCTCTGTGTGTAACCAATGGAATAAGTGCAGCACCCGGCGGGAGCGCAACACGGATGCGCCTCGCGGCGCAGATCGAACACCTGAATTACTGGACTGCTGGATACAGCACGTCGGCACGAAACCTCCATGCCGACGGGATGCCGCGAACTGCGGACTGGTACTTTGGCGGGAATCAGCAGAGTGGGATATTAACTGATTGCCACTTGGGTCATTCGATCGTAGGGTGGTATTGTATATACATTCATGGATGTATGTAAAAAGCCCGTTTGTACTCCGCCGACTGTCCAGTCTTACAGATTGTTACCCGTCGCAAGCATAGCCCGTCTCAATGATGGCCGCGAGGGGTTGCGGACCCTAAATTCACCTACGATCGATCCAATCAGGCCTGCACATGGTCAGACGTACCAAGGAGGAGGCGCTCGAGACGCGCAACCGCATTCTCGACGCCGCCGAGCACGTGTTCTTCGAGAAGGGCGTGTCGCACACGTCGCTCGCGGACATCGCCCAGCACGCCGGCGTGACGCGCGGCGCGATCTACTGGCACTTCGCGAATAAAAGCGAGCTGTTCGACGCGATGTTCGACCGCGTGTTCCTGCCGATCGACGAACTGAAGCGGATGCCGCTCGACGCACCGGGCGGCGATCCGCTCGAGAAGGTGCGCAAGATCCTGATCTGGTGCGTGCTCGGCGTGCAGCGCGATGCGCAGCTGCGGCGCGTGTTCAGCATCCTCTTCATGAAGTGCGAGTACGTCGCGGACATGGGGCCGCTGCTGCAGCGCAATCGCGCCGGGATGAGCGAGGCGCTGCACGCGATCGACGCCGATCTCGCGATGGCCGTGCGGCTCAAGCTGCTGCCCGAGCGGCTCGATACGTGGCGCGCGACGCTGATGCTGCACACCCTCGTCAGCGGCTTCGTGCGCGACATGCTGATGCTGCCCGACGAGATCGACGCCGAGCAGCATGCGGAAAAGCTCGTCGACGGCTGTTTCGACATGCTGCGCTACAGCCCCGCGATGCTGAAGGACGGCGGCTGACGCGCGGCGGTCGCCGCACCGCCCCGCTGCTGCCGCGTCAGGCCGCCTTCGCGCGTTGCGCGCGGGCTCGCCGGTTCGACGCGGCCACCGAATCGCGCGCCGGCATCGCCGCGCCAGACAGTCCCGCGATCCACGCGTCGGTCGACATCACCGCCGCGAAATTCGACTGGAACACCACCGTGTACGCGCGGTGAATCTCCTCGGCGCTCGCCGTGCCCGCTTCGTTCTCGTATGGCAGCGCGCCCGTCGCGTCGTTCAGGTACTCGATCTTCAGCCCCGCATGCGCGGCGTGATAGACGGTCGACGCATTGCAGTTGTGGGTCATGTAGCCGGCCACCGCGAGCGTGTCGATCCCGTGCGCGTCGAGCCACGTGCCAAGATCGGTCCCGGCGAACGAGCTCGCCTGCGTCTTCTCGACCAGATGCGCGTACGGCCGGCTGGCGACCACCGCGTGCAGCGCGACGCCGTCGGAGCCGGGCGCGAAGATCGGCGCGCCGGCCGGCGCGACGTGCTGGACCACGATCACGGGCACGCCGGCCGCGTGCGCGGCGTCGATCGCGCGGCCGATGTTCGCGAGCGACACGTCGAGCGGCGGATACTCGATCGGCAGGTTGCCCGTCACGTATTCGTTCTGGACGTCGATGACGATCAGGGCGCGGCGGGCAGCGGGATGAGCAGCGGAAGACGGGACGGCGTTCGAATTCGACATGGCGGGCTCCTGGTCCGGGAGCGCTACCCCGCCCGGAAGGGGCCGGCCGGCAGCGCGATGGGATGCATTGTCGGGCCACGGCGTTTGCCCGGACAGTGGCCCGATAGCCATTCTTCGATAAAATCGGGCCATCCCCATTCCGGAGCCCGTCATGGCCGCTGCCGCGTTGCCCGCCCCGCCCGCGCCGACCGTCGTCGCCGTGATCGCATACGACGACATCAGCCCGTTCCACCTGTCGGTACCGTCCGTCGTGTTCGGCAAGGAACGCGACGCGGCCGCGTCGCCCGCGTTCGAGTTTCGCGTCTGCTCGGCCGAGCGCGGCGCGCTCGCGACGACGGGCGGCTTCACGATCGCGGCGCCGTACGGGCTCGATGCGCTCGACGACGCGGACATCGTCGTCGTGCCCTCCTGGCGCGATCCGGACGAAGTGCCGCCCGATGAACTGCTCGACGCCGTCCGCGCGGTCGCCGCCCGCGGCGCGCAGCTCGTCGGCCTGTGCCTCGGCGCGTACGTGCTCGCCGCGGCCGGCCTGCTCGACGGCCGTCCGGCCACCACGCACTGGGCATGGGCCGACGATTTCGCCCGGCGCTTTCCGCGCGTGAAGCTCGATCCCGACGTGCTGTACGTCGACGACGGCAATCTGACGACGTCGGCCGGCACGGCCGCGGGGCTCGACTGCTGCCTGCACGTCGTGCGGCGGCGCTTCGGCTCGGATGCCGCGAACCGGATCGCGCGCCGCCTCGTGATTCCACCGCACCGCCAGGGCGGGCAGGCCCAGTACGTGCCGCAGCCGGTCGCCGCGCACCCGCGCGATGCGCGGCTCGCGGGCCTGCTCGACTGGGTGCGCGCGCATCTCGACGCCGCGCATGGCGTCGATTCGCTCGCCGAACGCGTGCTGATGAGCCGGCGCACGTTCACGCGCCACTTCCGCCAGGCGACGGGTACGACCGTCACCGCATGGCTGCAGGCCGAGCGGCTCGCACGCGCGCAGCACCTGCTGGAAACCACCGGACAATCGATCGACGCGATCGCGCAGGCTGCCGGCTACGGGTCGAGCGTGTCGCTGCGCCAGCATTTCGCGGGCGCGCTCGGCACGTCGCCGTCCGCCTATCGAAGGGAATTTCGCGGCGCCGGCGCCTGAACCGGCGCCGACGCGCGGTAAGGCCGCTCAGCCGCCGTTGATCCAGCGTGCCGCGTAGAGCAGCAGCGCGACGAACACGATCATCGCCGCCCAGGCCCAAACCGGCACCGTGCCGGAGCCGCGATGCGGGAGCGCGCTGGCCGCGCGCCCGGTCAGCGCGCCGCCCAGGCGCGGCGGCAGCGCACGCTTCGTCGCGGCCATCAGCGACGCGGGCCGCAGGAACACATGCTGGCGGCGCGGCGCGGCCGAGCGCGCGCGATTCGGCGCGAGGCCGTGCTTCGCCTGCACGACCGCGCAGAACTCTTGGAAGAAATCATCGGTCCACTCGCGCAATGCATTGTCGATCTGCCGCCCCGGCAGCTCGGCAAGCGGCCCGCTCGCCGTCGCCCAGACCACGTACTCGATGCGCGTCGCGTTCGCGTCGTCATCCGGCATCAGCACGAGTTCGACCTGGCCGCGCAGCGCGCCGAGGCCGTCGGCGCGCGCCTTGAAACTCAGCACACGGCGCGGCCGCCCTTGCGCGTCGCCCTGCTCGGCGGCCGCGTGTGCGCGCACGTCGTAGCGCGCGCGCAGCGGGCCAAGCGGCACCGTGATCGTCAGCGCGAACTCGCCGTGCGCGAGCTTCACGAACGATTCGCAATGGTCGAAGCTCGCCCGCAGCAACGCGAGATCCTCGAACGCCTCCCGCACGACAGGCGGCGCGAGCGCAACGCGTAACGTGTCGTTCAGTTCCATGACGCCTCCCCGATGAACCCGCGCCGCATCAGGACGTCTCGACGAGACTGTCGATCCGCGCGACATCGAAGGCGACGTAGTGCGCAAGCACGGACGCCGCCTCCGTCGGTTCCTCGTAACTCCATGCGGCGTTCTCGATCACGCCGTCTTCCGTCTGCAAGTCGAAATGCACGGCCGGCCCCCTGAACGGGCACGCGGTCGTGAAACCCGACTTCACGAGCCGGCGCATGTTGACGTCGCCGCGCGGCAGGTAATGGATGTCCGGCAGTCCCGTTTCGCGGACGGTCAGCGCGCGATGCGAATCGGCATACGTGATGCCGCGATGGATCACGCGAACGCGATGGCGGTTCGGCACGATTTCGAGTCGAGGGTCGGCTGCATCGGACATCGTTTCTCCTTCGGGCGCCCCGGCAGGCAAACCGGGCGCAGGAAACGAAAAAAAGCCACGGCACGCGTGCCGTGGCTTTCATTATGGGCGAAACTTCGTCCGATTGCGCGACCTGGGCGCGGCCGCGCGCGGCGGGCTACTGCGCGCTCCACTGGAACGCGGTTTTCGCGCCGCCCTTCGCGCCGACCGTGACGGCGCGCGATTCCTCGTTGCCCTGGTACGACGCATGCACCGTATAACGTCCCGGCGGCACCTTCACGAGCATGTACGGCCCGCGCGCGTCGGTCTTCAGCACTTCCGTGCCCTTGCCGTCGACGATCCGCACATGAACGTCGGCCAGGAACTCGCCGCCCTTGCCGGTGAAGCGCAGCGCCAGCGGCCACTTCGCCTCGTTGTGCTGGAACGCCGTCGATTCGTCCTGCCCGACGCCGCCGGACACGAAGGTGACGTCACCCTGCTGGCGCGCGGCCGGCAAGCCGTCGGACTGCGCGTACGCGCCGGTCGCACCGGCTGCGAGGCCGGCGGCCAACGCCACGGCGACGGCAAATCGGGACACGTTGCGTGGATATTGCATGGCTCTCTCCTTGGGGTCGGAACACATACGGGGCGCCGCGTCACGCGGTCGAGCGGCGGCGCCCGCCGCGGCCGGCCGAGCCGGCCGTCGGCCATGCCGGTCAGCTCAGGTCGACCGGCACGAAGATCTGCGCATTATCGCGCTGGATCAGAAGAGCAAGACTGTTGCCCGCGCCCTTGACCGCGTCGCGCAACTGCTCGGGGCTCGTGACCGGGCGGCCGTTGACCGCGAGGATCACGTCGCCGGGCTGGATACCCGCATTGGCGGCCGGACCGCCGGCCTGCTGCACGATCAGCCCGTGCGACAGGTTGTCGGCACTGCGCTCCTGCGGCGACAGCGGACGCACCGCGACACCCAGGCGGCCCTGCTCGACCGGCCCGCCGTCGTTCGACGCGAGCTTCGCATCGGCCATCGCGCCGAGCGTCACGCTGATCGACTTCTTCGACTTGTCGCGCCAGATCTGCAGGTCGGCCTTCGAACCGGGCTTCAGGTTCGCGATCTGCGCGGGCAGCGACGTCGAATCGGCGACCGGCGAACCGTTGACCGACAGGATCACGTCGCCCGGCTGCAGGCCGGCCTTCGCGGCCGGGCCGTTCGGGTCGACCGAGCTGACCAGCGCGCCGTCCGGCTTCGGCAGCCCGAACGAACTGGCGAGCGTCTGGTTCAGCCCCTGCACGGCGACGCCGAGGCGGCCGCGGCTCACGTGGCCGGTCTTCACGAGCTCGTCCTTGACCTTGATCGCCTCGTTGATCGGGATCGCGAACGACAGGCCCTGGAAGCCGCCCGTCTGCGAGTAGATCATCGAGTTGATGCCGATCACCTCGCCCTGCAGGTTGAACAGCGGGCCGCCCGAGTTGCCGGGGTTCACCGGCACGTCGGTCTGGATGAACGGCGTGTAGTTCTCGTCCGGCAGCGCGCGCGACTTCGCGCTGATGATGCCCGACGTGACCGTGTTGTCGAAGCCGTACGGCGAGCCGATCGCGACGACCCACTGGCCGACCTTGCTCTGCGCCGGATCGCCGATCTTCACGGTCGGCAGGCCGCTCGCGTCGATCTTCAGCACCGCGACGTCGGACTGCTTGTCTGCGCCGACGACCTTCGCCTTGTATTCGCGCTTGTCGGTCAGCTTGACCGTGACGACGTTCGCGCCATCGATCACGTGCGCATTGGTGAGGATGTACCCGTCGGAGCTGATGATGAACCCGGAACCGAGGCTCGCGCTCGGCTGGTCGTCGGGCTGCGCGTCGCCGCCCATGCCCGGCACCTGGCCGTAGAAGTGCTTGAAGAACTGGTAGAACGGGTCGCTCGGGTCGATCGGCAGCTGCGGCTGCGGCACGCGCCGCGACACCTGCTTCACGACGTGCTTCGCGCTGATGTTCACGACCGCCGGGCCATAGGTCTCGACGAGCCCGGAGAAATCGGGAATGCCGGTCTTGGCGGCCGCTTCGGCCGGCATCAGCGCGGCCTGCGCGGGCGTGATGATCTGCGGATCGGCGCGGCGCGTACCGGCGAAATAGCCGGCTGACAGGGCGGCCGCCACGGCGACCGCGACGGTGCCGCGCGCAAGGAATCGGGTATTCATCGTAGGACCTCCTCTTTGTTAGGACGCAGCGTAACGACCCTGACTTAAAGGAGGCTTAATCAGCCTTAAGCGGGGCTTAAGCGGCCGCCGGCGGCCGCCCGGCGGCACGCGTCACGCGGATTCGGAAGGCTGCGGCGCCTCGGCGGGCATCTCGGCGTCGCGGAACACGACGCTGACGAGCAGGCCGCCCGCGGCCGCGTCGCCGAGCGACACCGTCGCGCCCTGCTGGGCCGCCACGCGCTTGACGATCGCGAGCCCGAGCCCGCTGCCCGCCACGTCGGTGCGCGCCCGCGCGGAGCTGTCGCGGTAGAAGCGGTCGAACACGCGCTCGCGTTCGTCGGCCGGGATGCCGGGCCCGCTGTCGCCGATCTGGACGCACGCGCGGCCGGCCGCGTCGCGGGTCAGCGACACGTCGATGCGGCCGCCGTCCGGCGTGTACTTCACCGCGTTGTCGAGCAGGTTGCCGAACATCACGCGCAGCGCGCCGATGTCCGCGACGACGCTCGCCGCGCGCGTCTCCTCGAAGCCGAGATCGATGTCGCGCCGCTGCGCGAGCGGCGCATGCGCGGTCACGCATTCGGCGAGCAGCGCCTGCAGGTCGACCGGTTCGCGCATCGTCGCGCCGTCCGGCTCGGCACGCGCGAGCGCGAGCAGTTGCTCCGTGAGGCGCGTCGCGCGCGACACGCCGTCCTGGAGATCCGCGACCGCCTCGCGGCGCGATGCGTCGTCCTTCGCGCGGGCGACGAGCTGCGCCTGGATCTGCACGGCCGCGAGCGGCGTGCGCAACTCGTGCGCGGCGTCGGCGACGAACGCCTTCTGCGTGTCGAGCGCGGCCGACAGCCGCGCGAGCAGCCCGTTCAGCGCGCGCACGAGCGGCTGCACCTCGAGCGGCAGGCGCGCGTCGGGCAGCGGATCGAGCGCTTCCGGCCGGCGCGCCTCGACCGCGCGCGTCACGCGGCCGAGCGGCGCGAGGCCGCGCCCGACGATCACCCAGACGGCCGCGCCGAGGAACGGCAGCAGCACGATCAGCGGCCACAGCGTGCGCAGCGCGACGTTCGCCGCGAGCCGGTTGCGCACCGACAGCGGCTGGGCGAGCTGCACGACGTTGTCGCCGACGATCGCGCCGTACACGCGCCATTCGCCGCGATCGGTGCGCTCGGTCGAGAAGCCGAGTTCCGCGCGCGGCGCGATCGGCGCACGCGGATGCGAGAAGTACATCAGCACGCCGTTGCGGTTCCAGATCTGGATCACGATGCCTTCGTCGCCGTTGGTGCGCGAGCCGAACACCTGCGAGAACGGCTCCGACGGCAGCGCCGCGGCGATTTCCTGCAGCTGGTAGTCGAACAGCTCGTTCGCCTCCGCGAGCGCCTGCCGGTAGATGAGCCAGCCCGCGATGCCCACGCCCGCGACGACGATCGCGAGCAGCCAGATCAGCAATTGATGACGAATCGACCTCACGCGTCAGCTTTCCTTGACGACCATGTAGCCGAGCCCGCGCACGTTGCGGATCAGGTCCGAGCCGAGCTTCTTGCGCAGCGCGTGGATGTAGACCTCGACGGTGTTGCTGCCGATCTCCTCGCCCCAGCCGTACATCTTTTCCTCGAGCTGGCTCTTCGACAGCACCGCACCGGGCCGCGCGAGCAGCGCCTCGAGCAGCGCGAACTCGCGCGCGGACAGCGCAACGGGCGCGCCGTCGAGCGTCACCTGGTGCGAAGCGGGGTCGAGCGTCAGCGCGCCGTGGCGGATCAGCGACTCGCTGCGCCCGGCCTGGCGGCGGATCAGCGCGCGCATCCGCGCACCGAGCTCGTCGAGGTCGAACGGCTTGACGAGGTAGTCGTCGGCGCCCGCGTCGAGCCCCTTCACGCGGTCGGCGATCGCGTCGCGCGCGGTGACGATCAGCACCGGCAGCGACAGCCCGCGCGCGCGCAGCGTGCGCAGCACGTCGACGCCGTCGCGCTTCGGCAGGCCGAGATCGAGCAGCAGCAGGTCGTACGTCTCGCCGCCGAGCGCCGTGAGCGCCGCGTCGCCGTCCTGCACCCAGTCGACCGCAAAGCCGTCCGAGCGCAGCGCCTTGCGCACGCCCTCCGCAATCATTCGATCATCTTCGACGAGCAGTATCCGCATCGGGACAGGTATCCATGGGGCGAGTCAAACACGCCGACCATTGTAGCGCCGCGAATCGCGTGCGCGGCACCGTGCAATGCAACAGTAAGGCGGATTGCAAGGGGCCTGCGCGGACTTGTCTCTACAATGTGCGCTTTGGCGCCGCCGCGCGCCCTGCCCGAGCCCCTGCTTTTCCCGTATTCGCCCATGCCGATTTCCGATCTTTCCGCCCGGTTCGCCCCCCGCGCCCGCCTGTGCCTGCGCGCGGCCGCCGTCGTCGCCACCTGCACGGCCCTCGCGTTCGCACCGCCCGCGCAGGCCCGCAAGAAATCCCACAAGGACGCGCGCAAGACCGCCGTCGTGTCGCCGGCCGCGCGCGCGGCCGGCCTGCCGGCGTCCGTGCTCGTCGCGCTGCAGCGCGCGAAGGTGCCGGCCTCGGCGATGAGCGTCGTCGTCGAGCGCGTCGGCGATCCCGAGCCGCTGATCGCGTGGAATGCGAGCCGGCCGATGCTGCCGGCCTCGACGATGAAGCTCGTGACGACCTTCTCGGGCCTGTCGATCCTCGGCCCCGACTACCGCTGGCGCACGACCGCGTACACGGACGGCACGGTCGATCCCGACGGCACGCTGCAAGGCAACCTGTACATCAAGGGCACCGGCGATCCGAAGCTCGTGCCCGAGGAGCTGATCGACCTCGTCGACAAGCTCCGCAAGGCCGGCGTCAAGCGCGTGGCCGGCGGCCTCGTGCTCGACAAGAGCTATTTCGCGGCGTCGACGCGCGACCTGCCGTCGTTCGACGACGATGCCAGCGCGCCGTACAACGTCGGCCCCGATCCGCTGCTGTACGCGTTCAAGGCCGTGTCGTTCACGGTCACGCCGGGCGACGACGGCAAGGTGGCCGTCGACGTGCTGCCGCCGCTCGCGAACCTGTCGATCGACAACCAGCTCGTCGAAGGCTCGGGCTCGTGCAGCGCGGCCGCCGCGGCCGCGCGCCCGACGCTGTCGGCCGGCGGCGGGATCATGACGGCGTCGTTCGCCGGCGACTACCCGCTGCGCTGCGGCGCGCACACGACCAACCTCGCGATCCTCGATCACACGACGTTCTTCGCGCGCGGCTTCCTCGCGCTGTGGCAGCAGGACGGCGGCACGATCGCCGGCCCCGTGAGCGAAGGCAAGGTGCCGACCACCGCGCGGCCGCTCGCGGTACACCACAGCCCGGTGCTCGGCAGCATCGTCTACGACATCAACAAGTTCAGCAACAACGTGATGGCGCGCAACCTGTTCCTGACGATCGGCGCGGTCGGCGGCAAGCCGCCCGCGACGCCCGAACAGTCGAGCCGCGTGATCCAGGCATTCCTGCAGAAGAACGGCATCGCGATGCCCGACCTCGTGCTCGAGAACGGCTCGGGCCTGTCGCGCGAAGAGCACGTGAGCGCGCAGTCACTCGCCGCGCTGCTGCAGGCCGCGAACGCGAGCCCCGTCGCGCAGGCCTTCATCGATTCGCTGCCGATCGCCGGCATCGACGGCACGATGAAGAACCGCCTCACCAACGCCGGCGTGCTCGGCAACGCGCACATCAAGACCGGCACGCTGCGCGACGTGCGCGCGATCGCGGGCTACGTCGGCGGCGCCGACGGCCAGAGCTACATCGTCGTCAGCTTCATCAACAACGATCACGCGGAAGCCGCGCGCGCCGCGCACGACACGCTGCTCGAGTGGATCTACGCGGGCGCGCACTGACGCGTTGACGCTCTGCACATCGCGCAACGGGCCGCCCTCGCGGGCGGCCCGTGCCGTTTTTCCGCCGCGCCCGCGCTCGCCTTTCGCACTGCGCGGTTTGAAACGCCGCCCCCGCCGGCGCGCGCCGCACCGCGCGCCGGCCGCGCCCGTAAAACAGGGCCGCACCGCCCGGCCCCGTGCCGCGCGGCTTCCGTAGAAACCCTGTCCTCAGAGGGAACCCTCTACGCTGCCCCCTCGCCTAGCGCGTGGCGATTGCGTAGGCTGTTGGCCTGACCGATATCTACAACGGGCCACACGCCCGGCCTCATGGCTTGCAGGGGAAAGAAGGAGACACGCCCATGCGATTCGACGTCGAATTGCTTCTGCTCGCGCTGGCGCCCGTCTTCCTGCTCTGCATCGCATGGGAGGCCTGGCACCTCGCCCGCACACGTGCGCAAGACCCTGTCTATGCGTGGCGCGACACGCTGTGCAACGCCGCGCTCGCGCTGATGCACCAGGGCGCCGACAAGATCGCGTGGCTGTTCGTGATTCCCGTCTATGCGTACTGCTACCGGCACTATCGTCTTTACACGTGGCACGACGGCTGGCTGTCGTTCGCGGTGCTGTTCGTCGCGCAGGACTTCCTCTACTACGTGTTTCATCGCGCGAGCCATCGCGTGCGCTGGCTGTGGGCCGCGCACGTCGTGCACCACTCGTCCGAGCGGATGAATTTCTCGACCGCATTCCGCCAGAGCCTGATGTACCCCGTCGCGGGCATGTGGGTGTTCTGGCTGCCGCTCGCGTTCGCCGGCTTTCCGCCGCAACAGGTCGTCGGCATCGTGCTGATCAACCTCGCGTTCCAGTTCTTCGTGCACACGCAGGCGATCGGCAAGCTCGGCTGGCTCGAATACGTGCTGAATACGCCGTCGATCCATCGCGCGCACCATGCGCGCAACGCGCGCTACATCGACCGCAATTACGCAGGCGTCCTGGTGATCTGGGATCGCCTGTTCGGCAGCTATGTCGAGGAAACGCCCGACGACCCGCCGCAGTACGGGATCGTCGAGCGGCTCGGCTCGAACAACCCGCTCGTCGCGACGTTCCACGAATGGGTGTCGATGGCGTCCGACGCGTTGCGCGTCGACGGATGGGGCAACAAGCTGCGCGCGATTTTCGGCCCGCCCGAATGGGCGAGCGCTTATCATGCGCAGATTGCCGAGGCCGCGAACCAGGATCCGCGCACCGTGCCGCTGGCGGCTGCGCGTGACCGATAAACCGTTTCAGCCAACGGCCGCCGCGCAGCCCGGAACCGAGCAGGCACGCGGCAGATGAGAAACACATCAGGCCATATCTACGAGGAGATCGAACGATGCAGATACAACAACACGCACCTTCCCGCACCCGTCAGCGCATGCTGCGCACCGCGCAGGTCGCGATCGCCGGCGCCGCGCTCGCGCTGCTCGCCGCGTGCGGCGGCGGTGACGACAACAACGGCAGCAGTTCGTCGAACACGCCGCCGTCGGGCGTGAAGATGCAGGTCGTGTCGTTCGGCGACAGCCTGTCCGACGCGGGCACCTACTCGCAGATCAAGCTCGGCTTCGGCGGCGGCCGCTTCACGACCAACCCGGGCCAGGTGTGGACGCAGAACGTCGCGCAGTACTACGGCGACACGCTGCAGCCCGCGAACCAGGGCGGCTTCGGCATCCCGCTGCAGGCCACCGGCGGCCTCGGCTACGCACAAGGCGGCTCGCGCGTGACGCTGCAGCCGGGCATCGGCCACGCGGACGCCAGCGTGCCGAACGCCGACTACGCGCAGGCAACGACGACGCCGATCGCCGACCAGGTCAAGCAGTACCTGTCGCAGCACGGCAGCTTCAACGCCGGCCAGATCGTGCTGATCAACGGCGGCGCGAACGACATCTTCTATCAGGCGCAGGTCGCGCAGGCGCAAGGCAACACGCCGGCCGCGCAGCTCGCGGCCGCGCAGGCGATCGGCCTGGCCGCGCAGCAGCTCGGCGGGATCGTCCAGCAGATCGTCGCGGCAGGCGCGACGCACGTGTTCGTCGCGAACGTGCCGGACATCGGCGGCACGCCACTCGCGCTGCAAGGCGGCGCGCAGGCCGCGTTCACGCAACTGTCGGGCCTCTTCAACAAGACACTCGTCGGCACGCTCGCCGCGCTGAAGGTCGATACGACGAAGTATGCGGTGGTCGATTCGTTCACGTGGCAGGACGGCATCGCGGCCAACTACCAGGCGAACGGCTTCAGCGTGTCGAACACCGACACCGCCTGCAACCTGAAGGCGATGGTCCAGGCCGCCACGCAGTACGGCGTCGCGAACGCAACCGCCTTCGGCTCGTCGCTGTTCTGCTCGCCGCAAACCTACACGGTCGCGAATGCGGACCAGACCTACATGTTCGCCGACACGGTCCACCCGACGACGCGCCTGCACGCGCTGTTCGCGCAGTACGTCGAGCAGCAGATCGCGAAGTCCGGCGTCGGCAAGTAAGCCGCCGGCCACGCGCCCAAACGAAAACGCCCGACCGGTTCGCCGGTCGGGCGTTTTTTCATGCGTGAAGCGCGATGAACGTCAGTCGCGCGCCTCGAACGCGGCAGCCGCGCGGCCGAGGCGATCGTTGACCGCGATCCATTCGACGGTCTCGGGCAGCTTCTCGACGAGGATACGCGCGACTTGCGCACGGTCGAGCGCGCGCAGCATCCCGTACAGGTCGCGCGCATAGGCCCGCGGATCTTCCGGCGCCGCGACGAAATGCACGCCGTCGGCTTGCGCCCAGCGCCCCGCGCGCGATGCACGGGCGACGAGCGCGACCCGTTCGCCATCGGTTTGCGCGGCCGCGAGCAGCGGCTCGAGCGCGTCGAACGGCAGCAGCGCGAGCGGCGTGCGCGGCGCGTAATGCGCTTTCAGCGTGCCCGACGCGCGCGGTGCGGTCGCGTCGCTGCCGTCCGGCAGCTTCGGCGCGCGGCCGAGCACGTCGGCGATCTGTTGCGGCGTCACGTGGCCCGGGCGCAGCAGCGCCGGGAAACCGCGCGACAGATCGAGAATCGTCGATTCGATGCCGACTTCGGATGCGCCGCCGTCGAGCACGTGCACGGTGTCGCCGAATTCGTCGCGCACGTGCTGCGCGGTCGTCGGGCTCACGTGGCCGAACCGGTTCGCGGACGGCGCCGCCACACCGCCGTGGCCGCCGCGCCGCGCGCTGAACGCGGCCAGCAGCGCCTGCGCGACCGGATGGGACGGGCAGCGCAGCCCGACCGAATCCTGTCCGCCGCTCACGGCATCCGGAATGCGGGCGTGGCGCTTCAGGATCAGCGTCAGCGGGCCCGGCCAGAATGCATCGATCAACGCGTGCGCGTCGGCCGGTACGTCGTCGGCCCAGTAGCCGGGGTCACCGCCCGGCGGCAGGTGCACGATCACCGGATGGTTCGCGGGCCGCCCTTTCGCCGCGTAGATGCGCGCGACGGCTTCGGGATTGGCCGCGTCGCCGCCGAGCCCGTAGACGGTCTCGGTCGGGAACGCGACGAGCTGCCCCGCGTCGAGCAGCGCGGCGGCCGCGTCGATCTGCGCGAGCGTCACGGAGGTCGGAAGATCGATGGACATCGGCCGGCGCCTCAGTCGAGCGGCACGCGCAGCAGCTGCGCGCACGCGGTGGCCGCGGCAACGGCCTCGTCGCGCGTCTCGGCCGTGAAGTTCACGTGGCCCATCTTGCGGCCGACGCGCGCTTCTTCCTTGCCGTACAGGTGCAGGTGCGCGGCCGGCATCGCGGCGACCGTGTCCCACGGCGGCGTGACGGCATCGGCCGCCGCACCGTGCGGAAACCACACGTCGCCGAGGATGTTCAGCATCGCGGCCGGCGAATGCTGGCGCGGATTGCCGAGCGGCATGCGCGTCATCGTGCGCACCTGCTGCTCGAACTGGCTCGTTGCGCACGCATCGACCGTGTAGTGGCCGGAGTTGTGCGGGCGCGGCGCCATTTCGTTCGCGACGAACGAGCCGTCTTCCAGCACGAAGAATTCGACGCACAGCACGCCGACGTAACCGAGCGTATCGGCGATCCGCACGGCGGCCTGCTGCGCCTCCGCGACGCGCGCGGCATCGGCGGCCGGCGCCGGCACGACCGTCAGCGCGAGGATGCCGTTGTGGTGCACGTTCTGGGCGAGCGGGAACGCGGCCGAGCGGCCGTCCGCGCCGCGCGCGATCAGCGCCGACACTTCGTATTTCAGCGGCAGGCGCTTCTCGAGCACGCACGGCACGCCGCCGAGCGCCGCATGGGCGTCGCGCGCTTCCCGCGCGGTGCTCACACGCACCTGGCCCTTGCCGTCGTAGCCGAGGCGCGCCGTCTTCAGGATGCCCGGCAGCACCGCGCCGAGCGCGGCATCGTCGAGCGCGGCGAGCGCCGCCGGCGATTCGATCACGACGTGCGGCGCGACCGGCACGCCCGACGCCTCGATGAAGCGCTTCTCCGCGATCCGGTCCTGCGCGACCGCGACGCAGCGGCCGGCCGGCGCGACGAACGTCGTGCGTGCGAGGAAATCGAGGCTCGCGGCCGGCACGTTCTCGAACTCCGTCGATACGGCGTCGCACAGGTCGGCCAGTTCCGCGAGCGCGGCTTCGTCGTCGTACGCCGCGCGCAGGTGGCGGTCGGCGACCGTGCCGGCGGGGCTCGTCGGATCGGGATCGAGCACGGCGACGCGATAGCCCATCGACTGGGCGGCAAAGCAGAACATGCGGCCGAGCTGGCCACCGCCGACCATGCCCAGCCACGCGCCGGGCAGGATCGGGGAAACGGAATCAGGAGTTGCGGTCATGTCAGTGGTCGGTCGCGGCGGGCGCTGCCCGCCGCAGTGGGAAAGTCAGGCAGCCGCGACGCGCAGCCGCCGGTGCGCCGTCATTCGAGCGGCGGCAGCACCATCGCGTGCGCGGCTTCGTTCTGGCGCACGCGGAACGCGGCGAGCCGGTTCGCGTAGTCGACCGAGTTGCCGGACAGGATCGACACCGCGAACAGCGCGGCATTCGCGGCGCCGGCCTCGCCGATCGCGAACGTCGCGACCGGCACGCCCTTCGGCATCTGCACGATCGAGTGCAGCGAATCGACGCCCTTCAGGTACTTGCTCGCGACCGGCACGCCGAGCACCGGCACCGTGGTCTTCGCGGCCAGCATGCCGGGCAGGTGCGCGGCCCCGCCGGCGCCCGCGATGATCGCGCGCAGCCCGCGCTCGCGCGCCTTCTCCGCGTAATCGAACATCTCGTCGGGCATCCGGTGCGCGGACACGACCTTCGCTTCGTACGGTACGCCGAATTCCTGCAGGATCGCGACCGCGTGCTTCATCACGTCCCAGTCGGAACTCGAACCCATCAGCACGCCGACGAGCGGCGCGCCGTGCGTGTGGGCAGTCTGGACTTCACTCATGTCGTGCATTCCTTCCTTCTCTCAGACGAGCGACTGGCCCGTGATGCGCTCGAGCGCTTCCTGGTACTTCGCGGCCGTCTTCTCGACGACGTCGGCCGGCAGCGCCGGCGCCGGCGCCGTCTTGCCCCACGGCTGCGCCTCGAGCCAGTCGCGCACGAACTGCTTGTCGAACGACGGCGGGTTCGTGCCGACTTCGTACTGGTCGGCCGGCCAGAAGCGCGACGAATCGGCCGTCAGCACTTCGTCCATCAGGTACAGCTTGCCGTGGTTGTCGAGGCCGAATTCGAACTTCGTGTCGGCGATGATGATGCCGCGCGTCGCCGCGTAGTCGGCCGCTTCCTTGTACAGCTTGATCGAGATGTCGCGGATCGTCGCGGCCAGCTCGGTGCCGATACGGCGCTCGGTTTCCTCGAACGTGATGTTCTCGTCGTGCTCGCCCATCTCGGCCTTCGCGGCCGGCGTGAAGATCGGCTCGGGCAGCTTCTGCGCGTTCTGCAGGCCTGCCGGCAGCTGCACGCCGCACACGGCGCCCGATGCCTGGTATTCCTTCCAGCCGCTGCCGGCCAGGTAGCCGCGCACGACCGCTTCGATCATGATCGGCTCGAGGCGCTTGACGACCACGCCGCGGCCCTGCACCTGCTCGACCTCGTCGGCCGCGACGACCGCTTCCGGCGCGTCGCCCGTCAGGTGGTTCGGCACGATGTGCGCGAGCTTGTCGAACCAGAAGTTCGCCATCTGGTTCAGCACGCGGCCCTTGTTCGGAATCGGCTCGCCCATCACCACGTCGAACGCCGACAGGCGGTCGGTCGTGACGATCAGGAGCTTGTCGTTGCCGACCGCGTAGTTGTCGCGGACCTTGCCGCGACCGAGGAGCGGCAGCGAGCGGAGCGTGGATTCGTAAAGGGTAGACATCGTCTTTTCGCAGATAAGGAGCCAAACAAAAAGGGAAACGCCGTTCCCCGCGGCAGGCGGGAACGGCGGTCTTGCAATGCGTCGGCGAACCGGCGGGCGACGGCGCCCGGCGGTTGCCGGCCGGCCCTTGTTCGGCCGGACGGAGCGGCTACCGGGGCCGGATCGAATCCGGCAACCGGGCGGCCAGCCCTTGCCCGGCGGCAGTACCGGGCGGGGGCAATCGTACTACAGTCTCAGCGCACGACCTGCGCGAGCGCGCCGGACTTGTACTGCTCGGCGATCTTGTCGAGCGCCACCGGCTTGATCTTGCCGGCCTGGCCTTCGCAGCCGAACGCGAGGTAGCGGTCGACGCAGACCTGCTTCGCCGCTTCGCGCGCGGGCTTCAGGTAGTCGCGCGGATCGAACTTGCCCGGGTTCTCGAACAGGTAGCGGCGGATCGCGCCGGTGATCGCGAGACGCAGGTCGGTGTCGATGTTGATCTTGCGCACGCCGTGCTTGATGCCTTCCTGGATTTCCTCGACCGGCACGCCGTAGGTTTCCTTCATGTCGCCGCCGAATTCGCGGATCTCGGCGAGCAGCTCCTGCGGCACCGACGACGAACCGTGCATCACGAGGTGCGTGTTCGGGATGCGCGCGTGGATTTCCTTGATGCGCTGGATCGACAGGATGTCGCCCGTCGGCTTCTTCGAGAACTTGTACGCGCCGTGCGACGTGCCGATCGCGATCGCGAGCGCATCGCACTGCGTGAGCTTCACGAAGTCGGCGGCCTGCTCCGGATCGGTCAGCAGCTGCTCGCGGGTCATCGTGCCTTCCGCGCCGTGGCCGTCTTCCTTGTCGCCCTTCATCGTCTCGAGCGAGCCGAGCACGCCGAGTTCCGCTTCGACCGTCACGCCGATCGAGTGCGCCATCTCGACGACCTTGCGCGACACGTCGACGTTGTACTCGTACGACGCGACCGTCTTGCCGTCGGCCTCGAGCGAACCGTCCATCATCACGCTGGTGAAGCCGCTGCGGATCGCGGCCATGCAGACCGCCGGCGACTGGCCGTGATCCTGGTGCATCACGACCGGGATGTGCGGGTAGGACTCGACGGCTGCTTCGATCAGGTGGCGCAGGAACGGCTCGCCCGCGTACTTACGCGCGCCGGCCGATGCCTGCATGATCACGGGCGCGCCGACCTGGTCCGCCGCCGCCATGATCGCCTGGACCTGCTCCAGGTTGTTCACGTTGAAGGCCGGCAGGCCGTAACCGTGCTCCGCCGCGTGGTCCAGCAATTGACGCATTGATACGAGAGGCATTGTGGAACTCCTTGGAATGAAAACCGGTGCGCCCTGACGCCGGCGCGGCATCCGCCCCCGTTCGACCCGGGGCGAGGCGGCGCGGCTGAGCGTCGAATAGCCGCATTTTATCGCGAAGCGCCTCCGATTCCGACCGCCCGGTGGCGCTCACTCGCAATTTGTTACGTTCGCACGGCACAATGCGGGCAAAAAAGAGAAAAAAAGCCGCGCGGAGCTTCGAACCCCACGCGGCTTTCGCGTGCAAAACGGTGCCAGACCAGCTTCCGGCCGATCCCGGCGGCCGGCCCGCCAGGCCGGCCCGATGCTCAGCGGGCGCTCAGTAGTGTTCGCCGACCCGCACGATCTTCAGCGTGTTGGTGCCGCCCGCCTGCCCCATCGGCTCGCCGACCGTCAGCACGACCATGTCGCCGTGCTGCACGTAGCCCTGCTTGACGACGATCTCGAGCGCCGCCTGCAGCGCCGAATCGCGGTCGCTGTTGAAGTCGACGTGCAGCGGCGTCACGTTGCGGTACAGCGCCATCGTGCGCTCGCTGCCGACGCGCGGCGTCAGCGCGAAGATCGGCACGTGCGTGTAGTGACGCGACATCCACAGCGCGGTCGCGCCCGACTCGGTCAGCGCGATGATCGCCTTCGCGCCGAGGTGGTACGCGGTGAACAGCGCGCCCATCGCGATCGACTGGTCGATCCGCGTGAACGTGCGGTCGAGGAAATCCTTGTCGAGCTCGACATGTTCCGACTTTTCCGCTTCGACGCACACGGCCGCCATCGTCTCGATCGTGACGACCGGGTACTTGCCGGCGGCCGTCTCGGCCGACAGCATCACCGCGTCGGTGCCGTCGAGCACCGCGTTCGCGACGTCCGACACTTCCGCGCGGGTCGGCACGGGTGCGTGGATCATCGATTCCATCATCTGCGTCGCGGTGATCACGAGCTTGTTCGACTCGCGCGCCATCCGGATCATGCGCTTCTGCAGCGCCGGCACGGCCGCGTTGCCCACTTCCACCGCGAGGTCGCCGCGCGCGACCATGATGCCGTCGGACGCGTCGAGGATGCTCTGCAGCGCCGGAATCGCTTCCGCGCGCTCGATCTTCGCGATCATCTTCGGCTTGATGCCGTACGGCGCGCCCGCGATGTTCGCGAGCTGGCGCGCCATTTCCATGTCGGTCGCGTTCTTCGGGAACGACACCGCGACGAGATCCGCGCCGAGCGACATCGCCGTGCGGATGTCTTCCATGTCCTTCGCGGTCAGCGCCGGCGCCGACAGGCCGCCGCCCTGGCGGTTGATGCCCTTGTTGTTCGACAGCTCGCCGCCCACCTTGACGATCGTGTGGATCTCGTCGCCGAGTACGCGCTCGACGGTCAGCACGATCAGGCCGTCGTTCAGCAGCAGCAGGTCGCCCGGACGCAGGTCGCGCGGCAGTTCCTTGTAGTCGAGGCCGACGCGCTCGTCGTTGCCGAGCTCGCAGGCGGCGTCAAGGATGAACGGCTGCCCCGGCACGAGCGTGGTCTTGCCGTTCTCGAACTTGCCGACGCGGATCTTCGGACCCTGGAGGTCGGCCATGATCGCGATCTCGCGGCCAACCTTGCGGGCGGCCTCGCGCACCATCTCGGCGCGCTGGCGGTGATCGTCGGCCGTGCCGTGCGAAAAATTGAGCCGCACGACGTCGAGGCCCGCCTGCATCATCTGCAGCAGAATCTCCGGCGAACTGGAAGCCGGGCCGATCGTGGCGACTATCTTGGTGGCGCGCTGCATGAAACTCCTCATCTGGATCAAGGTGGATGCGCTGGGTGAAACGCTGCGAGAGCCGGAAGCGGCGGGCCCAGCGGCGGCCGTTCCGGGGGGCGTGCCGGTGCTTGCGCCCGGCATCGCTTTGTTCTGAATCTCGTGGTGCTGGTCGGCCGCGTCGCCGGCGGCCGCCGGTGCGCGCGGGGCGGTGTTCGCCCGCGCGGGCGCGCGTTTGCGCTTGCCCGCGCC
>NZ_JAAGPK010000153.1:0-18763 GCF_017104685.1 Burkholderia sp. Tr-20355
ATGAAAGGTAGAAGAAATAGACATGTATAAGTATGAGAGCCTAGGACTTAGCACGTTTTACGTCTGTGTACTCTTTTTTTTTTTTTTTAATAATACGGCGCCCACCGAGATCTACCCTGCCCTTACCCCTCTTTCCCTACACGCCGCTCTTCCGATCTCGGCGCGTTCGACCTGATCTGGTCGAATCTCGCTCTCCACTGGCATTCGCGTCCCGACGCGGTGCTGCCCGAATGGCAGCGCGTGCTGCGCGTGAACGGCCTGCTGATGTTCAGCACGCTCGGGCCCGACACGCTGCGCGAGCTGCGGGCGGCCTGCGCGGACGCCGAAGCGGCGCTGGGCATGGCGCCGCCCGCCGCGCGCGTGATCGATTTCGTCGACATGCACGACCTCGGCGACATGCTCGTCGAGAGCGGCTTCGAGATTCCCGTGATGGATCAGGAAGTGCTGACCGTCACCTACAAATCCCCCGATTCCCTGCTGGCCGACGTGCGCCGCTGGGGCGCCTATCCGTTCGAGCGCACGGCGCCGCGGCACGCGACGCGGCGCTTTCGCGCGGCGCTCGGCGACGCGCTGGCGGCGCGCCGGCGCGAGGACGGCACGATTCCGCTGACCTTCGAGGTGATCTACGGCCACGCATGGAAGGCCGTCCCGCGCACGACCGCCGAGGGGCACGGGATCGTGCGCATCGAGGATATCGGCAAGGGGCGTCCGAAGAATCGGTAAAGCGGTAAAGAGGGGTTTTGTTATGTCTGAAATTAGCGGCGCAAAGCGGGGTCGAATTGGCGCGAAAAATGGCCGAAAAGCTTGTCGCGCTTGGCTTGGCGGGCGATAGGCGCTTGCTTGTGGATGCCATTGAACCCGCCTATAATGCGTCAGCTTGTCGTCCCGGGGTCCCCGCAATACGGGGCGACGAGTCCGATGCAGGCATGCATCGCATGCCATTCGCGTGAGGCGGCGATGGAAGCAGCGAGGGTTTTGGCGGAGACGACGAACGGCGAGCCGGTCCTCGAAGACTGGCTGATCAAACGCAACTGTTCGGTGTCGCCACGCCAGTTCGTGCTGTTTTATGCGTCGCTCGCGGGCTTCTCGCTGGTGATCGCGTCGTTGCTGATGTGGAGAGGGGCCTGGCTCGTCATGCCCTTTACCGGAATCGAGTTGCTGGCAGTGGGTGTCGCATTTGCGATCCATGCTCGCCATGCGGTCGATTACGAGCGCATCAGGCTGTTTCCGCATCGGCTCGTGATCGAGCGGATGGATGCGGAGCGGCTCACGCAGATCGAATTCAACCCGCGCTGGGTGCGGGTCGAGCCGGGTGCGACGCCACGCGATCCGATTCGACTGGTATCGCGCGGGCAGACCGTCGTGATCGGGCAGCATCTCGCGCAGTACAAGCGTGCGCAGTTCGCCGACGAACTGCGCGTGTCGCTCAGGCGCTGCGGCTGACGAGGCGCGGGCACCGGCCGATACGGGCCGGCGGCTTGCGACGGGGGAGGGTTTGAATGGAAATTTTGGGTAAGGATGCTATGAAAACAATCAAGCGAGCCCTCACGGGCGTGCTGGCATGCAGCGGATTGCTCTTTGCCGGTGCCGCCCTGGCGGTCGGTGATAGCCCGGGCGGCCCCCGCGTCAACGAGATCAACTTTCAGCCGCCGGTCACGAAAATCGCCGAGGAGCTCTACGATCTCCACACGATGATGCTGATCCTGTGTACGGTGATCTTCGTCGGCGTGTTCGGCGTGATGTTCTATTCGATCTTCGCGCACCGCAAATCCAAAGGCCACAAGGCCGCCAATTTCCATGAAAGCACGACCGTCGAGATCATCTGGACGATCGTGCCGTTCGTCATCGTCGTGCTGATGGCGCTGCCGGCGACGAAGGCCGTCGTCGCGATGAAGGACACGACGAACGCCGATCTCACGATCAAGGTCACCGGCTACCAGTGGAAGTGGGGCTACGACTACGTGAAGGGCCCGGGCGAGGGCATCGGCTTCCTGTCGACGCTGACCACCCCGCGCGACGAAGTGATGGGCAAGAAGCCGATCACCGACACCTATCTGCAGGAAGTCGACAACCCGCTCGTCGTGCCGGTCAACAAGAAGATCCGCATCATCACGACCGCGAACGACGTCGTCCACTCGTGGTACGTGCCCGCGTTCGGCGTGAAGCAGGATGCGATCCCCGGCTTCGTGCGCGACACGTGGTTCAAGGCCGACAAGGTCGGCACGTTCCGCGGTTTCTGTACCGAGCTGTGCGGCAAGGAACACGCGTACATGCCGGTCGTCGTCGAAGTGCTGTCGGACGACGACTACGCGAAGTGGGTCACGGCGCAGAAGGCCAAGCTGGCCAGCGCGTCGGTCGATCCGAACAAGGTCTACACGATGGCTGAACTCGTCGCGCACGGCGAGGAAGTCTACAAGGCGAACTGCGCGGCCTGCCACCAGGTGAGCGGCAAGGGCCTCGGCGCGTTCCCGGCGATGGACGGCAGCCCGATCGTGAACGGCCCGATCGCCGGCCACGTCGAGCGCGTGCTGCACGGCAAGGGCGCGATGCCGTCGTGGGCGTCGCTGTCGGACCTCGACATCGCGTCGGTCATCACGTACGAACGCAACTCGTGGGGCAACCACAAGAACGACCTGCTGCAGCCGAAGCAAGTGGCCGACGCGCGCAACGGCAAGATGCCGGAAGACGCGGCAGGCGCGGCAGCGGCACCGGCGGAAGCGGCATCGGCACCGGCGCAAGCCGCGTCGGGCGCCGCCGAGCAGCCGGCGGCAGCGGCATCGGCCGCGCTGTCGACGATCTACTTCGAAACGGGCAAGAGCGTGCTGCCGGCCGACGCGAAAGCGGCGATCGCCGCCGCGGCCGACTATGCGAAGGCACATCCGGACGCGAAGCTCGCGCTGTCGGGTTTCACCGACAAGACGGGCTCGGCCGACGCGAACGCCGAACTGGCGAAGCATCGTGCACAGGCCGTGCGCGACGCGCTGAAGGCAGCAGGCGTGGCGGAAGACCACATCATCATGAAAAAGCCGGAAACGATCACGGGCGGGGCTGACGCTAAGGAAGCCCGGCGTGTCGAGATCGGCCCGGCGGCTTGACGTGTCGCTGAGTTAGTCGACGTATTCGCATTAGGAGATTCTCATGTCTAGCATCGGGCACGACGTAGCCGCGGACCACGCGCACGACGACCACGCGCACGAAATGCCGCACGGCTGGCGTCGCTGGCTGTTCGCCACCAACCACAAGGACATCGGTACGCTGTACCTGCTGTTCTCGTTCATCATGTTCCTGTCGGGCGGCGTGATGGCGCTCGGCATCCGTGCCGAGCTGTTCGAGCCGGGCCTGCAGATCATGCGTCCGGAGTTCTTCAACGAACTCACGACGATGCACGGCCTGATCATGGTGTTCGGCGCGATCATGCCGGCGTTCGTCGGCTTCGCGAACTGGATGATTCCGCTGCAGATCGGCGCATCCGACATGGCGTTCGCGCGGATGAACAACTTCAGCTTCTGGCTGCTGCCGGTCGCGGCCGTGCTGCTGGTCGGTTCGTTCTTCGCGCCGGGCGGCGCGACGGCTGCCGGCTGGACGCTGTACGCACCGCTGTCGACGCAGATGGGCCCGGGCATGGACTTCGCGATCTTCGCGGTCCACATCATGGGCGCGTCGTCGATCATGGGCGGGATCAACATCGTCGTGACGATCCTGAACATGCGCGCACCGGGCATGACGCTGATGAAGATGCCGATGTTCGCATGGACGTGGCTGATCACGGCGTACCTGCTGATCGCGGTGATGCCGGTTCTGGCAGGCGCGATCACGATGGTGCTGTTCGACCGCCACTTCGGCACGTCGTTCTTCAACGCGGCAGGCGGCGGCGACCCGGTGATGTACCAGCACATCTTCTGGTTTTTCGGCCACCCCGAGGTGTACATCATGATTCTGCCGGCGTTCGGGATCGTATCGCAGGTGATCCCGGCGTTCGCGCGCAAGACGCTGTTCGGCTATAGCTCGATGGTGTACGCGACGGCATCGATCGCGATCCTGTCGTTCATGGTCTGGGCGCACCACATGTTCGCGACGGGCATGCCGGTCACCGGCCAGCTGTTCTTCATGTACGCGACGATGCTGATCGCCGTGCCGACGGGCGTGAAGGTGTTCAACTGGCTCGCGACGATGTGGCGCGGCTCGATGACGTTCGAAACCCCGATGCTGTTCGCGATCGGCTTCCTGTTCGTGTTCACGTTCGGCGGCCTGACGGGCCTGATGCTCGCGATGGCGCCGCTCGACATCCAGTATCACGGCACCTACTTCGTGGTGGCGCACTTCCACTACGTGCTGGTGGCCGGCTCGCTGTTCGCGCTGTTCTCGGGCTGGTACTACTGGGCGCCGAAGTGGACGGGCTGGATGTACAACGAGACGCGCGGCAAGATCCACTTCTGGGCGTCGATGATCTTCTTCAACCTGACGTTCTTCCCGATGCACTTCGTCGGTCTGGCCGGCATGCCGCGTCGTTATGCGGACTACCCGGCGCAGTTCACGGACTTCAACCAGGTGGCGACGATCGGCGCATTCGGCTTCGGCCTCGCGCAGGTGTACTTCCTGTTCGCGGTCGCGCTGCCGGCCTACCGTGGCGGCGGCGAGCTGGAAAAGGCGTCGGACAAGCCGTGGGACGGCGCGACGGGCCTCGAGTGGACGGTGCCGAGCCCGGCTCCGTTCCACACGTTCGAGCAACCGCCGCACGTCGAGTAAGTTTCATGGTGCGCCCGGCCGCTGCCTGCCTTGATGGCAGGCGCGGCGGGCGCCGCATTGAGGTTTCAGCGAAGTTTCAGATGAACCGGAATCCACAAGAAAGACGAACGCCCGAGCAGATTCGCGCGGGCAACAAGCGGCTCGGCCTCACCCTGCTCGTCATCGCCGCCGTTTTCTTTGTGGGTGTCGTGATCAAGCAGTGGTGGCTGTCCACTCACTGATGCAGCAACTGACGCAGTAGCGAGGAAGTCGTCGTATGTCGAAGCCGGAAGAGGGCGCCGTCGATCGCGCGTTCAATCGTTCGATGCTGGTGAAGCTCTTCGTCGTGGCCGGACTGATGTTCGGTTTCGGCTTCGCGCTGATCCCGATGTATCGGGCGATCTGCCAGATCACCGGCATCAACAACCTGGTGCAGCGCGACGTCAGCGAGCGCGAGGTGAAGAACTCGCAGGTCGACTACAGCCGCACGGTGTCGGTCGAGTTCGATGCGAACGCGCGCGGGCCGCTCGGTTTCAAGCCGGAGCACAACAGCCTCGACGTGCATCCGGGCGAACTGATGACGATCGTGTACGACGTGACGAACGGGCAGGGCCGGCCGGTCGTGGCGCAGGCGATTCCGAGCTACGCGCCGAAGCAGGCGACGGAGTTCTTCAAGAAGATCGAGTGCTTTTGCTTTACGCAGCAGACGCTGGCCGCGAACGAGTCGCGCAAGATGCCGGTGGTGTTCGTGATCGATCCGAAACTGCCGAAGGACGTGAAGACGATCACGCTGTCGTACACGTTCTTCGAACTGAATACCCCGGCCACGCCGGCACCGGCGCAGCGCAGTACCGCGGCGCAGGGCACGGCGAAGCCGGACGCATGACGACGGAGGCGGGGCGATGACGGAGGTCAAGCGGGGCGGGTCGTTCGGCCAGGCGCTGAAAGCCGTGCTGTGGTCGTTCTTCGGCGTGCGCAAGCGGCGCGATCTGGAGGCCGATGCGACGCAGCTGAATCCGGTGCACGTGCTGATCGTCGCGTTGCTCGCGGCCGGCGTGTTCATCGGCGTGCTGATCCTGATCGTGCGTGCCGTCGTGGGCTGAGGCCCGCGGCCACGAAAGAATGCAGTGCGCGGCGTCACGGCGCGGCGTGCGGGAAAGAGCGGTGGCAGTCGCGCCGCGCAAGAAATAAAGCCGGAGCGGTTTCCGGTACACAAATTGGACTGAAGTGGAGAATCAAGCATGAGCGGTCAAAACCAGACCCCGTACTATTTCGTGCCGCATCCGTCGCAGCATCCGATCAGCGCGGCCATCGGCCTGCTGGTCATGCTCGGCTCGGTAGCGCTGTGGATCAACGGTCACGACTGGGCGCCGTTTACGGCGCTGCTCGGCCTGCTGTGGTTGCTCTTCACGCTGTATCACTGGTTCGGCGACGCGATCGCCGAATCGGAAGGCGGTCATTACGGCAAGAACGTCGACAAGTCGTACCGCTGGAGCATGAGCTGGTTCATCTTCTCGGAAGTGATGTTCTTCGGCGCGTTCTTTGGCGCGCTGTTCTATGCGCGTGAAATCGCGCTGCACCAGCTCGGCAGCCTCGACTACAAGCTGATCTGGCCGGACTTCTCCGCCGTGTGGCCGAACGAAGGCCCCGCCGCGCTCGCCGGGCACTTCAAGACGATGGGCCCGTGGCCGATCCCGACGCTGAACACCGCATTCCTGCTGTCGTCGGGCGTGACGCTGACGATCTCGCACCATGCGCTGCGTGACGATCATCGCAAGAAGGCGATCGCATGGCTGGCCGCGACGCTCGTGTTCGGTATCTGCTTCCTGTTCCTGCAGGGCTTCGAGTACTACCACGCGTACAACGAACTGAACCTGACGCTGAACTCCGGCGTGTACGGCTCGACGTTCTTCCTGCTGACGGGCTTCCACGGTTTCCACGTGTTCCTCGGCGGCACGATGCTCGCGGTGGTGCTGGTGCGGATGATTCGCGGCCACTTCAAGCCCGATCATCACTTCGCATTCGAAGGCGCCGCGTGGTACTGGCACTTCGTCGACGTCGTCTGGCTCGGCCTGTACGTCGTCGTCTACTGGCTGTAAATGGAAAAACGGCCCGCGCAGCAATGCGCGGGCCGTTTTCATTGGTGCCGACCGGTAGCGCCGCTGCCTGCCGACACCACCCTGGCGCCGCCGCGACTCAGTCAGGCGGCGCTTTTGCTTGGTGGCGCGGCCGTGCGACGAAATGTCACAGCGGCTGCCGCGGCAACGGCATCAACGCCCGATCGGCAGGCCGGTCGAATGGATCCAGCCCATCCAGTTCGCGATCAGGATGAGCAGGAACAGCGACACCGACAGCCCGACACGGGTGGCGAGCGACCAGACCATGCGTTTCGTGTGGCCGCGGTCGTGCATCATGAAGTAGAGCGCCGAGCCCATGCTGGCAATGATGAGGACGAAGGCGATGGGAACGAGGATGTGCATGACACGAACCGGACGACGGCCATTCGAAAGGAAGGGGATAATTATCGCACTTCGCTTTCGCGCATGTGCCCGGCGGGCCGCATGATGAAGATCCGCTGGCTGCCCGCGCTCCTGATCCTCGTCGTCGTCGCCGTGACGATCCGGCTCGGTTTCTGGCAGCGCGATCGCGCGCACCAGAAGGAAGCGCTGCAGGCGAGCATCGCGCGCTACGAGCAGGCGGCGCCCGTCGACGTCGGCGCGCAGCCGATGCCGCTTGCGTCGATCGAGTTCCATCGCGTGCGGGCCAGGGGCCGTTTCCTGCCCGAGCAGGCGGTGTTTCTCGACAATCGGCCGTATAACGACCAGCCGGGTTTTTACGTCGTGATGCCGTTTAAACTCACGGGCGGCGGTGTCGTGCTCGTGAACCGCGGCTGGCTGCCGCGCAATATCGCCGATCGCACCGCGATCGAGCCGTTCGCGACGCCGGCGGGCGACGTCGAGATCGTCGGCATCGCGCGTGCCGACGCATCGCGTGCGTTCGAGCTTGGCGAGGGCGGGTCGGCCGCGCACCAGAAGATCCGGCAGAACCTAGACGTCGCCGAGTATGCGAAGGAAACGGGGCTGCCGCTGCAGCCGTTCGTGATCCAGCAGACGAGCGACGACGGCGACAGGCTCGTGCGCGACTGGCCGGCGGCGACGACCGGCGTCGAGCGCAATTACGGTTACATGTTTCAGTGGTGGGCGATGGCGGCGGCCGCGCTCGGCTTCGGCCTGTACGCCGCGCGGCGTGCGGCGAAGAAGTCGGCCGGCGCATGAGCGCCATCCCAGGACGCGGCGCCGGCGCCGCGGGTTCGTTTCGAGAGGTCTGATTTGTCCATGCAATCTTCCCGTCAGGGTCCGGCCGCCGCGCCGATCTCGCCGGCGGCCCGCAAGCGCGGCCGCTGGATGCTCGTGCTGCTGGGTCTCGTGTGCGCCGCGCCGATGATCGCGTCGTACTTCACCTATTACGTGATCAAGCCGAAGGGCGGGTCGACGAACTACGGCACGCTGATCGAGCCGCAGCGTCCGATCCCGGCCGGTCTGCAGGTGACCGACGAAACCGGCAAGACCGTGCCGCTGGCGTCGCTGCGCGGCGTGTGGCTGTTCGTGATGACCGACCGCAGCGCGTGCGACGATGCGTGCGCGCAGAAGCTCTATTTCATGCGCCAGATCCGCGTCACGCAGGCGGGCGAGCGGCACCGGATCACGATGGTGTGGCTGCGCAGCGACGCGGGCGCGATGCCGCAGAAGGTGCTCGACGCGTACCCCGACACGCGCCGGCTCGTCGCCGATCCGGCCGCGGTGGCCGCATGGCTGCCGGCCGATGCCGGCACGAAGGACAGCGACCATATTTACCTGGTCGACCCGAACGGCAACCTGATGATGCGTTTCCCGAAGGACCCGAATCCCAGCAAGATCAAGTCGGACGTGACGAAGCTGCTGAAGTGGTCGAGCATCGGTTAAGGCAAGAGAACGAGGCACCATTCCGATGTCGTATCTACTGCAACTCGGCCTGATCGGCTTGTGCATCGCGCTGCTGCCGCTGTCGTACGTGTGGGTGAAGGCCGACGACGACAAGTTCCGCAAGCTCGTGTGGATCACCACCTTCCTGACGCTCGACCTCGTGATGTTCGGCGGCTTCACGCGGCTGACCGATTCGGGGCTCGGCTGCCCCGACTGGCCCGGCTGTTACGGCACGTCGTCGCCGTTCATCGCGCACGCCGCGATCACGGCCGCGCACCAGGCGATGCCGACGGGCCCCGTCAGCATGACGAAGGCGTGGATCGAGATGATCCACCGCTATTTCGCGATGGCGATCGGCGTGCTGATCATCGCGCAGGTCGTGATCGCGTGGGCCGCGCGGCTGCGCCGCCGCCCGCTGCACGTGTCGCCGTGGTGGCCGACGAGCCTGCTGCTGCTGATTCTCGTGCAGGGCGCGTTCGGCGCGTGGACGGTCACGATGAAGCTGCAGCCGGTGATCGTCACGATCCACCTGCTGCTCGGCCTCACGCTGCTCGGCACGCTCGGCTGGCTCGCGGCGCGGCAGACGCCGCTGCCGTCGTATGACCCCGAGGCCGGACGCTACCGCGCGGCCGCGCTCGCGGCGCTCGTGCTGCTGGTCGTGCAGATCGCGCTCGGCGGCTGGGTGAGCACCAACTACGCGGTGCTTGCCTGCACCGACTTCCCGACCTGCAACGGCCAGTGGATCCCGCCGATGGACTTCCAGCATGGCTTCCACCTGTGGCGCGCGCTCGGGATGACGAAGGACGGCGAGGCGATCACGCAGGACGCGCTGGTCGCGATCCACTGGACGCACCGCACGTTCGCGTTCGTCGTGGTCGCGTACCTGGTCGCGTTCGCGCTGAAGATGCGCCGCTTCGAGTCGCTGCGGCGGCCCGCGAACGGCGTGCTGCTGGTCGTGCTGCTGCAGTTCGTGACGGGCCTGACCAACATCGTGCTGCAGTGGCCGCTGCCGGTCGCCGTCGCGCACAACGGCGGGGCCGCGATCCTGCTGCTGCTCGTCGTCATGTTAAACTTTCGCATCCTTTCAAGCCGCCCCGGCCGTGTCGCGCAGCCTGCGCGCGACGCCGCCCCGGCGTGACCGTCCCCATGCAAAGCACCCTCTCCCAATCGCCCGGTAGCCGCTTTTCCCAGTACATGGCGCTGACGAAGCCGCGTGTCACGCAGCTCGCGGTGTTCTGCGCGGTGATCGGCATGTTCCTCGCGACGCCGGGCATGGTGCCGTGGCATGTGCTGATCGGCGGCACGATCGGCATCTGGCTGCTGGCCGGTGCCGCGTTCGCGATCAACTGCCTCGTCGAACAGAAGATCGACGCGATGATGCGCCGTACCGCGTGGCGCCCGTCCGCGCGCGGCGAGATCACGACGCCGCAGATCCTGCTGTTCTCGGCCGTGCTCGGCAGCGTCGGCGCATGGACGCTCTATACGTTCACGAACCCGCTGACGATGTGGCTGACGATCGCGACGTTCGTCGGCTACGCGGTGATCTACACGCTGCTGCTCAAGCCGATGACGCCGCAGAACATCGTGATCGGCGGCGCGTCGGGCGCGATGCCGCCGGCGCTCGGCTGGGCCGCCGTCACCGGCGCGGTGCCGGGCGACGCGTGGATCCTCGTGCTGATCATCTTCGTGTGGACGCCGCCGCATTTCTGGGTGCTCGCGCTCTATCGCCGCAAGGATTACGAGAACGCGGGGCTGCCGATGCTGCCGGTCACGCACGGCGAGAAGTTCACGCGGCTGCACATCCTGCTGTATACGGTGATCCTGTTCGCGGTCACGCTGATGCCGTTCATCTCCGGGATGAGCGGGGCCGTCTACCTGACGAGCGCGGTGCTGCTCGGCGCGGTGTTCCTCGCGTATGCGTGGAAGATCCATCGCGACTATTCGGACGAACTCGCCCGCAAGGCCTTCCGCTACTCGATCGTCTACCTGTCGCTGCTGTTCGCCGCGCTGCTCGTCGATCACTACGCACGCCCGCTGCTCGGCGTGTAACCGCACGGTTGAACGCAATGCTCCAATCAAGGTTCGGGCGCCGCGCGCGCCAAGGCTGGATGTTCGCGTGCGCATTCGCGGCGGCGCTGCTGCTCGCCGGATGCGACAACGCGCCGAAATTCCAGAATCTCGACATCACCGGCAACACGCAGTTCGGCAGCGATTTCTCGCTGCCCGATACGGCCGGCAAGGTGCGTACGCTCGCCGATTTCAAGGGCAAGGCCGTCGTGATGTTCTTCGGCTATACGCATTGCCCGGACGTGTGCCCCACCACGATGGCCGAGCTGTCCGAAGCATTGAAGCAGCTCGGGCCCGACGCCGCGAAGCGCGTGCAGGTGCTGTTCGTCACCGTCGACCCGGAACGCGACACGCCGGCGCTGCTCGGCCAGTACGTGCCCGCGTTCGATCCGTCGTTCATCGGCCTGCGGCCGGCCGACGAAGCGGCGCTGAAGAAGGTCACGAAGGACTTCCGCGTGTACTACGCGAAGGTGCCCGGCAAGACGCCCGGCAGCTACACGATGGATCACACGGCCGCGAGCTACGTGTTCGACCGCGACGGCAAGCTGCGCCTGTTCGTGCGCGACGGCCAGGGCCCCGGCCCGTGGGTCCACGACCTGAAGCTGCTGGTCGACTGACCGGCCGCCGCCGGGCGTCCTGCCCGGCGATCACGTGACGGCCGTCCCGCGCCGTCACGCTTTTCCTCTTTTCCCGCTGTCCGCCTGCGCTGAGCGCCGGGCGGCGCGCGCGTTACGGCAGCGCCGGCACGTTGAAGCCGGACGCGGCACGCGTGATCCGGAATTCGGTCACGCGATAGGTGGCGAGCCCCTCGGTGACGAACGGATCGGTCTCGAGGATCGCGTCGAGTGCGTCGCGATCGATGCGGGCCGCGAGGATCATGCCGCCTTCGCGCGGCACCTTCGGTCCCGCCGCGATGAAGATGCCCTTGTCGAATTGCGGCTGCAGATACGCGCGATGGCGTTCGAGCGCGTCGTCGATGCGTTCGAGCGACGCGGTGTAGTGGATGTCGATGACGTACATGGATGGCCCTGGAATGGTGCCGGCGCGTTGCGCGCCGGTCAGGCGGTCTTTGTAGCACAGCGGATGCGGGCTGTCGCGCCGGCGCTGCCCGCCGAGCGCCGGCGCGTATTCAAGTTGTAAGCCTCGTTGCCGTAATTGAAGGAGCAACCGTTTGCGCGGGACAGGCCGTTCGCGCGCATCGGCGCATCGACATCGACAAAGGCACGCAGATGAGCAGAATAAGTTTGAACCGCAAGCTGTGGCTCGCGCTTGCGCTGGTATGGGTCGGTCTGCTGGGCGTCGGCGCATGGAGCGCGTACGAGACGCGCGCGACGATGCTGGACGAACGCAAGGCGGGCATCGCGAATCTCGTCGACTCGGCGGCCGGCATCGTGAACGCGTATCACGCGCTCGCGCAGAGCGGCACGCTGCCCGAGGCCGACGCGAAGCGCGACGCGCTCGCGAGCCTCGCCGCGATGCGCTACGGCGATTCGGGCTACGTGTTCGTGATGGACTCGAAGCCGGTCGTGCTGATGCATCCGACGCTGCCGAAGCTCGTCGGCACGCAGGTCGGCGACTATCTCGATCCTGACGGCAAGCCGCTGTTCGTGACGATCCTGAACGCCGCGAAGGCGACCGGCAGCGGCTTCGCCGAATATCGCGGGCGGCTGCCGCACAGCGAGACGGCCGTGCCGAAGATCAGCTACGTCACGCGGTTCGCGCCGTGGGACTGGAACATCTCGAGCGGGGTGTTCCTGAAGGACATCGACACCCTCTATTACCGGACGCTGCTGGGCCACCTCGCGGTGGTGCTCGTGATCGGCTTCGTGATCAGCGCGGCGATGCTGGTGATCATTCGCAACGTGCGCGGCAGCCTGGGCGGCGAGCCCGACGAAGCGGCCGCGCTCGCGGCGCGCATCGCGCGGGGCGACCTGACGCAGCCGGTACCGGTGCGCGCGGGCGACCGCACCAGCATGATGGCCGCGATGCACGACATGCAGGCGCGGCTGCAGGCGACGCTCGGCGGGATCCGCCAGTCGGCGGAGTCGATCGCGTCGGCGAGCCGCCAGATCTCGGCCGGCAACGACGACCTGTCGCAGCGCACCGAGGAGCAGGCCGCGTCGCTCGAGGAAACGGCCGCGAGCATGGAGCAGCTCACCGCGACGGTGAAGCAGAACGCCGACAACGCGCGGCAGGCGAGCGGGCTCGCGAACAACGCGTCGGACATCGCGCGCACCGGCAGCGATGTCGTGAGCCGCGTGATCGGCACGATGGGCGAGATCGACGACAGCTCGCGCAAGATCGCCGACATCATCGGCGTGATCGAGGG
Organism: Burkholderia sp. Tr-20355; assembly: GCF_017104685.1. NCBI lineage: Bacteria > Pseudomonadati > Pseudomonadota > Betaproteobacteria > Burkholderiales > Burkholderiaceae > Burkholderia > Burkholderia sp. Tr-20355. The sequence goes on from NZ_JAAGPK010000153.1 coordinate 13,084, forward strand.
CATCGCGTTCCAGACCAACATCCTCGCGCTGAACGCGGCGGTCGAGGCCGCGCGCGCGGGCGAGCAGGGGCGCGGTTTCGCGGTGGTCGCGGGCGAAGTGCGTTCGCTCGCGCAGCGCAGCGCGACGGCCGCGAAGGAAATCCGCGAACTGATCGTCGACTCGGTCGAGCGCGTACGCAACGGCTCGACGCTGGTCGGCCAGGCCGGCACGACGATGGGCGAGATCCTGCAGGCCGTCGCGCGCGTGACCGACATCATGGGCGAGATCGCGGCCGCGTCCGAGGAGCAGGCGAGCGGCATCACGCAGGTCGGCCGCGCGGTCACGCAGATGGACCAGGTGACGCAGCAGAACGCGGCACTCGTCGAGGAAGCCGCCGCGGCTGCCGCGTCGCTGCAGGAACAGGCCGCGCGGCTGCGCGACGCGGTCGGCGCGTTCCGGGTCGGCGACGCCGGCGGGCTGGCGCCGCGCCGGGCCGGCGAGCAGGCGGCCGAGCCGGCGTTCGGGGCGAACACGGCCGGCGAGACGGCGGTGAGGTAAAGCGTGCCGGCCGACGCGCGACGCGTCATGAACGCAACTAACGGCCGAACCCCGCACCTGCCGCCGGCACTGTACCGGTGCATACCCATATGAGCGGGATGTATTTCACTTCCCGCCGATCCTGTGACACCATTTGCCCCTTCCTGCGAGTCGGGGCTTACCCGTATCGCGCCCCATTTTTTAGCAAGCAAGAAAGCGAGAAACAGATGAAGCGTCGCAGTCTCCTGAAGGTATTTTCCGTACTGGCCACCGGTGCCGCGCTGACGCTGTCGGCAGGCGCGCGCGCCGACGACAAGGTGATCAAGGTCGGCACGGTCGCCGGCCCGGATGCGGAAGTGTGGCAAGTCGTGCAGAAGGTCGCGAAGGAGAAGGAAGGCCTGAACGTGAAGGTCATCGAATTCAACGACTACGTGCAGCCGAACGCGGCGCTCGACGCGGGCGACCTCGACGCGAACAGCTTCCAGCACCAGCCCTACCTCGACAGCCAGGTGAAGCAGCGCGGCTACAAGATCGTCAGCGCGGGCCTGACCTACATCTCGCCGATCGGCGTGTACTCGAAGAAGTACAAGTCGCTGAAGGACCTGCCGCAAGGCGCGAAGCTCGCGGTGCCGAACGATCCGTCGAACGAGAACCGCGCGCTGCTGCTGCTGCAGACGCAAGGCGTGATCAAGCTGAAGGCGGGCGCCGGCACGGGCGGCAACAACGCGACGGTGCTCGACATCGCCGAGAACCCGAAGAAGCTGAAGATCTCCGAACTCGACGCCGCGCAACTGCCGCGCGTGCTGTCGGACGTCGATGCCGCCGTGATCAACACGAACTACGCGCTGGCCGCGAACCTGCAGCCGACCAAGGACGCGATCGCGCTCGAATCGCTGACGAGCCCGTACGCGAACCTGATCGCCGTGCGCGCGAAGGACAAGGATCAGCCGTGGGTGAAGAAGCTGGTCAAGGCGTACCAGTCGCAGGAAGTGCGGGAATTCATCAAGAAGCAGTTCAAGGGCTCGATGGTCGCGTCGTTCTGAGCGCCGCGCACCGGTACCGCTGAACGAAAAGGGCCTGCATCGCGCAGGCCCTTTTTTCATGGGCGTCCGGCGCGCGGCGCCCGTTCACATCTCGCCGCGCCGCGAGCAGATCGACATGATCTGCTGGATCGCGTAGTTGTCGCGCACGCCCGGCAGCGACTGCACGACGCACTCGTGAAAGCGCCGCTCGCGCGGCAGCAGCATCGCGTTGTTGCGGTACAGCGCGTCGCACGAGCGCTGGATCAGCTGCGCCGCCGCGCCGTTGCGGCTTTCGCGCAGCGCATTGAGCATGCAGTCGTCGTATTGCGCGCTGCCGTCGGTCAGCGCGCATGCGGTACCGGGCAGCGCCAGCGCGACGGCCACGCATGCGATGGTTCGGATCCCCCGTTTCATCTGCCCTCCGATGGCGTGGATTGGGTCGGCCGACAGCATAACGTAAAGCCGCGCGCGCGGCTGACGCGTTGGCCGACACCGGCCGGCACCGCCGCCGGCCGGGCTTCGCGCGCATTTTCGGGCTCCGGCGCGTGCCGCGATTCGGCGTGCCTGGCGAAAGCGTTCAGTCAGGCGGTGGTCTGCGGAAATGGTATGCTCGTGCGTTCGCCGCTGCACGCTTTCCCGGAGCGTGCGCGGGCCGATCGCCGGCGTGTCGTACGCGCGGCGGCGCCCGCCCGACGGCGGCGGGAATCCATCATCCAGAACCGACACAATACGGGGGAGACTCACCCATGAAGCGATTCAAGACTTTCGCGATCCGTTCGATCGCGGCCGGCGTCGCCGCATTCGCGCTGGCCGGCGCCGCGCATGCGCAGACCGTCAAGGTGCTGTCGATCGTCGATCATCCGGCGCTCGATGCGATCCGCGACGGCGTGCGCGCCGAACTGAAGGCGGAAGGTTACGGCGACGACAAGCTCAAGTGGGAATACCAGAGCGCGCAGGGCAACACGGGCACGGCCGCGCAGATCGCGCGCAAGTTCGTCGGCGACCAGCCGGACGTGATCGTCGCGATCGCGACGCCGGCCGCGCAGGCGGTCGTCGCCGCGACGAAGAGCGTGCCGGTCGTCTATTCGGGCGTCACCGATCCGGTCGCCGCGCAGCTCGTGAAGGGCTGGGGCCCGTCGGGCACCAACGTGACGGGCGTGTCCGACAAGCTGCCGCTCGATCGCCAGGTCGCGCTGATCAAGCGCGTCGTGCCGAATGCGAAGACGGTCGGCATGGTCTACAACCCGGGCGAGGCGAATTCGGTCGTCGTCGTGAAGGCGCTCAAGGAGATCCTCGCGAAGCAGGGGATGGCGCTGAAGGAAGCCGCCGCCCCGCGTACCGTCGACATCGGCCCGGCCGCGAAGAGCCTGATCGGCAAGGTCGACGTGATCTACACGAATACCGACAACAACGTGGTGTCCGCATACGAAGCGCTCGTGAAGGTCGCGAACGAAGCGAAGATCCCGCTCGTCGCCGGCGACACCGACAGCGTGAAGCGCGGCGGCATCGCGGCGCTCGGCATCAATTACGGCGATCTCGGCCGGCAGACGGGCAAGGTCGTCGCGCGCATCCTGAAGGGCGAGAAGCCGGGCGCGATCGCGTCGGAGACGAGCAGCAACCTCGAACTGTTCGCGAACACGGGCGCGGCCGCGAAGCAGGGCGTCACGCTGTCGCCGGATCTCGTCAAGGAAGCGAAGACGGTCATCAAGTAAGCCGCGGCACGCGCGCCGCGCTTGCCGGCCCGATCCGGGCCTCGACGACATCGCCGGACGGGCGGCTCCCACCCGGGGCCGCCCGTCCGCTTCGCCCGGCCGTACACGTCCGGCCGGGAAGCAACAGGATTTCCCCACCATGTCTCTGTTCTCGTTTCTGGGCGCACTGGAGATCGGCCTGATCTTCAGCCTCGTCGCCCTCGGGGTGCTGATCTCGTTCCGCATCCTCAACTTCCCCGACCTCACCGTCGACGGCAGCTTTCCGCTCGGCGGCGCCGTCGCCGCGACGCTGATCTCGGCCGGCTACGACCCGTTCACGTCGACGCTGCTCGCGATCGTCGCGGGTGCGCTGGCCGGCTTCGTCACCGGCTGGCTGAACGTGCGCCTGAAGATCATGGATCTGCTCGCCAGCATCCTGATGATGATCGCGCTCTACTCGGTGAACCTGCGGATCATGGGCCGGCCGAACGTGCCGCTGATCACCGAGCCGACGCTGTTCACCGTGCTGCAGCCGGACTGGATGCCCGACTACGTGCTGCGCCCGGCGCTGCTCGCGATCGTCGTCGTGGTCGCGAAGCTCGGCCTCGACTGGTTCTTCTCGTCGCAGCTCGGCCTCGCGATGCGCGCGACCGGCGCGAACCCGCGGATGGCGCGCGCGCAAGGCATCGCGACCGGCCGCGCGACGCTCGCCGGGATGGCGCTGTCGAACGCGCTCGTCGCGCTCGCCGGCGCGCTGTTCGCGCAGACGCAGGGCGGCTCGGACATCTCGATGGGGATCGGCACGATCGTGATCGGGCTGGCCGCCGTGATCATCGGCGAGACGCTGCTGCCCGCGCGCCGGCTCGTGCTGACGACGCTCGCGGTCGTGCTCGGCGCGATCGTCTACCGTTTCTTCATCGCGCTCGCGCTGAACAGCGAATTCATCGGCCTGAAGGCGCAGGACCTGAACCTCGTGACGGCCGCGCTCGTCACGCTCGCGCTGGTGCTGCCGGCGACGCGCAAGAAGCTGTTCGCGCGCAAGAACGGAGGAGCATGACATGCTGTCCGCACACGATCTCAAACTCACGTTCAATCCCGGCACGCCGATCGAGACGCGCGCGCTGCGCGGGCTGTCGCTCGAGATTCCCGACGGCCAGTTCGTCGCGGTGATCGGCTCGAACGGCGCCGGCAAGTCGACCTTCCTCAATGCGGTCAGCGGCGACCAGCCGGTCGATGCGGGGCGCATCGCGATCGACGGCGCGGATGTGACGCGCAAGGCCGCGTGGGACCGCGCGCACCTCGTCGCGCGCGTGTTCCAGGATCCGATGGCCGGCACCTGCGAGGCGCTGACGATCGAGGAGAACATGGCGCTCGCGATGGCGCGCGGCGTGCGGCGCGGCTTTCGCGCCGCGCTCGACCGGCCGTCGCGCGAACTGTTCCGCGACAAGCTGCGGCTCCTGAACCTCGGCCTCGAGAACCGGCTGACCGACCGGATCGGGCTGCTGTCCGGCGGCCAGCGGCAGGCCGTGAGCCTGCTGATGGCGTCGCTGCGGCCGTCGCGGATCCTGCTGCTCGACGAGCACACGGCCGCGCTCGACCCGAAGACGGCCGCGTTCGTGCTGGAGCTGACCGCGCGCATCGTCGCCGAGAGCAAACTGACGACGATGATGGTCACGCACAGCATGCGGCAGGCGCTCGACTACGGCGACCGCACGGTGATGCTGCACCAGGGGCAGGTCGTGCTCGACGTGTCGGGCGATGCGCGCAAGGGGCTCGACGTGCCGGACCTGCTGCAGATGTTCGAGAAGGTGCGTCACGAGCAGCTCGACGACGACGCGCTGCTGCTCGGCTGACGGGCGGGGCCGGCCGGCGTGCGATGACCTGACGCGCGCGCCGGCCTCCTCCCGGCTTTCCTCTGACGAAAACCGGTTTCGCACCGGTGCTGTGCGACGCGGGCGCATTGCCATATACTGTATATCCATACAGTTGTGGGTGGCGTCATGCTCGCATCCTCCATTTCTCCCGAATCCCTTCATCCGTCGCTCTGGCGCGGCTCGCAGCTCGCGCGCGGCGGCCCGCGCACGATCGAGACCGGCTTCGTGCCGCTGTCGGCCGAATTGCCGGGCGGCGGCTGGCCGGTCGGCGGGCTCGTCGAACTGCTGGCCGCGCAGCCGGGCTGCGGCGAGATGCGGCTGCTCGCGCCCGCGCTGGCCCGTACCGTCAGTGCGCGGCGTCCGCGCGCGCTCGTCGCGCCGCCGCAATCGCCGCATGCGACCGCGCTCGCCAGTCTCGGCGTGCCGGCCGACGCGCTGCTGTGGCTGCGCGCCGGCAGCCGCACCGATGCGCTGTGGGCCGCCGAGCAGGCGCTCAGGACGGGGTGCTGCGGCGCGCTGCTGCTCTGGCAGGAGGCGCGGCCCGATGCGCTGCGGCGCCTGCATCTCGCGGCCGCG
>NZ_JAAGPK010000154.1:0-233 GCF_017104685.1 Burkholderia sp. Tr-20355
AATGTGGATGAAGACAGGGTAGTAGAAGATAGCTGGTAAGATGAGATCTGTGGAAGTGAGACAGTGATACGTGTAGTAGGATGGAAGAACGTGTGAGAGAACAGGCTGCACGCCAGTGGAGGAGCACGGACACAGGTAAATTGAAGCTAGAGAATGAGGGAAGCGTGCGTGGATAGAATATTGTTTAGTTTCAGAATAAGTCGTATAAAGATAGGTAATTTTTTTTTTTTTTT
>NZ_JAAGPK010000155.1:0-18223 GCF_017104685.1 Burkholderia sp. Tr-20355
TCGCCGCGACACCCATCGCGCCGCCGGCTTGCCGCGCGGTATTCAGCACGGCCGATGCGATGCCGGCCCGCTCGGGCGCGACCGACGCGAGCACGGCCGTCGTCATCGCGGGCACCGCGAACCCCATCCCCGACGGAATCAGCAGGAACGGCACGAGCAGCGCGGCGAGCGGCGTCGACGCATCGACGAAGTGCAGCGACCCGTAGCCGAGCGCGGCGACCAGCGCGCCCGCCAGCATCGGCCGGCGCGGGCCGTGACGCGCGACGACGCGGCCGCTCGCGAGATTCGACAGCAGGAAGCCGCCCGTCAGCGGCAGGAACGCCAGGCCGGCCTGCAACGCCGTTTCGCCGCGCGCACGCTGCAGGTAGAGCGCCAGCACGAATACGGTGCCGTAGTACGTGAGGTTCACGCAGATCCCGAACAGCACGGCCGCGCTGAACGTGCGATGACGAAACAGCGACAGCGGCAGCATCGGCGTGGCCGTGCGCGATTCGATCGCGACGAAGGCGAGCGCGGCGAGCGCCGCGAATGCGAAGCCGCCGGCAACGACCGGGTGCGCGATGCCGAGCGGCCGCCATTCGATCACGGCGCCGGTCAGCGCGGTCAGCATCGCGATCGCGATGAGCTGGCCGCGCAGGTCGAGCGCGCGGACCGGGCGCGATGGCGCGGCCTGCGCGTGGCGTGCCGGCACCCAGGCCAACGTGGCGGCAAGCCCCGCCGCGCACAGCGGCAGGTTCACGAGGAAGATGCCGCGCCAGCCCCACGTGGCGGTCAGCAGACCGCCGACCACCGGGCCGGCGGCGATCGAGACCGACCCGGCCGCCATCCACCCGCCGACGGCCCGCGCGCGCAGGTGCGGGTCGTGCCGGCACGCGTCGTTCAGCAGCGCGAGCGAATTGGGCAGCATCGCCGCGGCGCCGATGCCCTGCCACGCACGGGCCGCGATCAGCATCGCGGGCGCGCGTGCGGCGCCGCACGCGAGCGACGCGAGTGCGAACAGCGCGAGGCCCGCGACGTACAGGCGGCGCGCGCCGAAGCGGTCCCCGAGCGCCCCGCCCGACAGCATCAGCACCGCGAACGCGAGCGTGTACGCATCGACGATCCACTGCAGCCCGGCGACCGGCAGATGCAGGTCCGCCGCGAGAGGCGCAAGCGCGATGTTGACGATCGTCACGTCGAGCTGCGTGACGACGAAACCGATGCTGACGGTCGCGACGACGCGGGCGAGCGCGGGCGGGAAAGCGGAGGCGGGGGTGGTCGTATTCATGCGTCCATCGTAGGACGCGGCGGACGGGCGATGTTTCAGCGGGAGGTGAAGCGTCGATACGCGGGCCGACGCGGCGGCGTCGTTCCTGCTACGCGCGTCGAGGCGTGTCCGGCGAGGCCGATGCGTTCAGTGCCGTTCGCCGCGCCAGCGTCCGGGCGCGACGCCGAAGCGCTTCGTGAACGCATGCGTGAACGTGCTCTGGTCCGCGAAGCCGACCATGCCCGCGATGTCGACGAGCGCATGCCGGCCGTCGGCGAGCAGCACGACCGCCGCGTCGAGCCGCAGCCGCTGCAGGTAGCGATGGGGCGTCTCGCCGAAAGCTTCGACGAACAATTGATGGAACCGGCGCATCCCGTAACCGCAGTGCGCGGCGAGATCGGCGATGCGCAGCGGCTCCGCGAGCCGTGCGCGCAGCCAGCGGTCGATGCGCGCGAAATCGAGGCCCGACGCGGGCGCGGCGATGCCGGCGTCGTCGAGCAGCGCGTCGCACAGGCGCGCGGCGGCCTGCCACTGGAAGCGGTGCGCGGCGGCGTGCCGTGCGTCGCCGGCCGGCGCATCGTGTTGCACGGCGGCGGCCGCGACCTGCGCGACGAGCGACGTCAGCGCCGGGTCGATCGATACGGCGCGCGCCTGGTCGAACAGCCGCTGCGGCACCGCGAGCGATGCCGCGGGCAGGTCGATCACGAGCTGACGATTGTCGCCGAGGCCCGCGTAGTCGTGGCGCGCGCCGGCCGGAATCAGCCAGGCCGCGTGCCGGTCGATGCGCTGGCCGATCCCGTCCACCGCCATCACCATCGCGCCATCGACGCCGAGCACGACCTGGTGGAAGTCGTGCACGTCCGACGCTTCGCACGTGTCGTAGCGGCGCAGCGCGATGGCGGGGGAGGCGATGCGTTCCATCGGAAGGAAACGGCCGGGTGCGCGATCAGACGTCGAGCAGTTCGACTTCGAACACGAGCGTCGCATTCGGCGGAATCACGCCGCCTGCGCCGCGCGGGCCGTAGCCGAGTTGCGGCGGGATCGTCAGCCGGCGCACGCCGCCGACCTTCATGCCCTGCACGCCTTCGTCCCAGCCCTTGATGACCATGCCGCCGCCGAGCACGAACGCGAACGGGTCGTTGCGGTCCTTGCTCGAATCGAATTTCTGGCCGTCGGTCAGCCAGCCCGTGTAGTGGACGCTGACGGTCTTGCCGGCTTGCGCTTCCGTGCCGGTGCCTTCGGTCAGGTCTTCGTATTTGAGACCCGATTCGGTCGTGATGACAGACATGACTTCTCCTGAAAGAGGGTTGCGTAAAACCGCTATTGTAGGCGAGCGCGCCGCGGGCCGGCGCGGGTGGTTTTCGCGGCGCGGCGTGCGGTGCGGGAGCGGCGATGGACCATCCTCGCCGCGCTCGCCCGAAACACGATTGGAACGCGCGTTTGAATGGTTGCGCGGGCCGCCTCGCCGCGGTTGCACCACGCGGGTGCGCCATGCGTATGAATCGGCGTGGCTGCAGGGGCCGAGGTGCGTCGTGCGGCATCCGTCCGATGCCGCGAAATGCCCGCCCGACGGGGCTTTCAGGTCGCCGACAGCAGGCGCGGCCGGGCGTCATGCCTCGCGTGCCGGCCGGACGTCGCGTTCGAATCGCGGCTTGTCCCCACGCCGTTCGGGCGCCGTTTTTTCCGCCTGTTCGACCGTGCCCTGTTTGGAAGCGCGCATCTACCGCGCGGCTTGCGCGTGTCAGTGCGGGCGGCCTATCTTTACATTTGTCGATGTCAAGATTTTGGCGGCGCGCGACGCGCCGCCCGGGCCTGCGCCGGCCGCGTCGGATGACGCGCCGCGCCGCGCCGGAACCAGGAGAACCATGAACATGAAGTCAGCCGCTTCCGCCACCGCAGCCGGGATCATGCCGGTGCGCCGCGACCTGCGCTTCGACCTGCCGGTCGAACGCGCGAAGGACTGGCATGGCCTCGGGTCGCAAGTGACCCATTTCTTCAACGCGCTGTCGCTGCTGTTTCCGGCCGGCGAGCGCTTCTTCATGGATTCGGTGCGCAACTACCGCGACCGGATCGACGATCCCGTGCTGAAGCAGCAGGTGCTCGGTTTCATCGGCCAGGAGGCGATGCACACGCGCGAGCACATCGAATACAACGAACTGATGCAGGCGAACCGCCTGCCCGCGCGCAAGCTCGACAAGCGCGTCTGGACGGTGCTGGCCTTCATGAAGCGCAAGCTGCCGCACTCGGTGCAGCTCGCGCATACGGTTGCGGCGGAACACTACACGGCGATGCTCGCCGACTGGCTGCTGCGCGACCCGACGCGCCTGGATGGCTCGGTCGAAGGCTACCGCCAGATGTGGATCTGGCATGCGCTCGAGGAAACCGAGCACAAGGCCGTGTCGTTCGATGTGTGGAATACCGTGATGAAGCCGGGGCCGCGCCGCTATCTGATCCGCATCGGCGTGTATCTGCTGACGACGCTCACGTTCTGGCCGACCGTGTTCCTGATGCACGCGACGCTGCTGTGGCGCGATCGCGGCGCCGGTCATCACGTGCGCGGCATGCTGCGGATGATCGCGTTCCTGTACGGGCCGCGCCGCGGCCTGTTCCCGCGCATCGCGGGCGAATGGCTGAGCTTTTTCCGGCCGGGCTTCCATCCGTGGGATCACGACAACCATCACCATCTCGCGCGCGTCGACGCGCTCGCCGCCACCTACGGCGAACCGGCCGGCGCGCCCGCCGGGCGCGGCCGCGCGAACGCGCCGGCATCGCTCGCGTCGGGCCGCTGACACGACCCGCCGCGCGGCGCATGTTGCGTTCCTGCATCAACCGGCTTCCTATGACGATTGACCGAAGTCAACGGGAACCGGTTGCGCGGGCGCATGCGTGGCCGGCCGGCCGCTTTCGCCTACCCGCGCCGGCCTGCCGATCCGGTTTGCACGGCATCGCACGCAAACGCCGTGCGCCAGCACCGGCGCGGCTCGGCGCCCGGCGCGCCCGCCTGTTTCGGGGTCTCGCCGCGCGCGCCACCGGGATAACACCCATCTAGTCGCCCGCCTGCCGCATCGATATACCGTTCATGACGGCGCCCACCTCGCGCGCGATTCGTGCGCGGGGGGATTTTATTCGGACGGAAATGCGGCCAATATGTCGGTTCAATCGTGGTCCGTCGGAGACGGCGGCGAGCCGGCGCACGATACCAACGCCAAGCGGGGAACAACGATGGTTGCAAGGTCACCCGACGCAAACGGGCAGGCGGCGCCCGAGATGACGGATGTAGCCGTCACCGCTCCCGAGGCCGGACGCAAGCTGTTCGCGATCATGCGGACGCCCGACGAGCCGCTGCTGGCGCAACTGCGCGGGCTCGGCTGGGAGATCGCGGTCGCGAAGACGGCCGGCGCCGCGCAGAACATGACCTCCGGCATGAGCGTCGCGGCCGGGCTGGTCGATTTCACGGGCTTCACGTCGCGCGACTATCCGGCGCTGAAAGCGTGCCTGAGCCAGCCGGCGATCGGCTGGATATCCATCGCGCAGGCCGGCATCACGATCAGCCCTGCCGTGCGCGAACTGATCCGCAGCTATTGTTTCGACTACGTCACGCTGCCGCTGCCCTACGAGTGGATTTCGCACGTGCTCGGTCATGCGCGCGGGATGGCCGCGCTCGATCGCGTCGATGGCGCGGCCTACGCGGCGTCGATCGGCGAACACGGGATGATCGGCAACTGCGAGGCGATGCAGCAGCTGTTCAGCACGATCCGCAAGGTCGCGAAGACCGATGCCAGCGTGTTCATCTCGGGCGAGTCGGGCACCGGCAAGGAGTTGACGGCGCTCGCGATTCACGAGCGCTCAGGCCGTGGCAAGGGGCCATTCGTCGCGATCAATTGCGGTGCGATTCCGCATCACCTGCTGCAGTCGGAGCTGTTCGGCTACGAGCGCGGCGCATTCACCGGCGCGAACCAGCGGCGCGCGGGCCGGATCGAATCGGCGAACGGCGGCACGCTGTTTCTCGACGAGATCGGCGACATGCCGGTCGAGAGCCAGGCAAGCCTGCTGCGCTTCCTGCAGGAAGGGAAGATCGAGCGGCTCGGCGGGCAGGAATCGATCGCGGTCGACGTGCGGATCATCTCGGCCACGCACGTGGATCTCGACGGCGCGGTCGAGGCCGGGCGCTTCCGCGCGGATCTCTATCACCGGCTGTGCGTGCTGCGCATCCACGAGCCGCCGCTGCGCGCGCGCGGCAAGGACATCGATATCCTCGCGCACTACGTGCTGCAGAAATTCAAGTCCGACAGCGGTCGCAAGATCAGCGGCTTCACATCGGCCGCGCTCGATGCGATGCGTCGCTACGAATGGCCCGGCAACGTGCGCGAGCTGATCAACCGTGTGCGGCGCGCGATCGTGATGGCCGAGAGCCGGCTGCTGACGCCGCACGATCTCGGGCTCGACACACCCGGCGAAACCGAGCCCGTGACGCTCGAACAGGCGAGGGCGCTCGCCGAGCGCACCGCGATCGAGAATGCGCTGCTGCGCAACGATCACCGGATCAACAAGGCTGCGGCCGAACTCGGCATCTCGCGCGTGACGCTCTACCGGATGATGATCGAGCACGGGCTGAACGATCACGACAACAACGGCGGAAACGGCGACAACGGCGGGCACGACGGCGCGCCGTCCGGCGACGCGGGGCATCAGCGGGTCGGCTGAGGCCGGCGCCGGTGCCGCACGCACGCACGTAGCGATTGTCGCGTGCCGCCGGGCGGTCGTCCGTTCGGCACTTGCCGATTCGTCCCGCCGACGGGCATGTAAAGCGCATGAAACATTTCGCCTCGGCAACTGGGCGAATTCTCGCGGGAAACCGGGCTGAACGGGCCGGCACGTGTCGGTAAAAACGCCGCGCTCCATTGTTCAGCCTTATCCCGCAAGGGTGGGCCGCGACCGGTCCGACGCGTGCCGCGCGCCGCATGTTTCAGATTCGCAACTTCCGCCCATCCGCCCCCGTTCCGGTTGCCTGTCGGCCGCGCCAAACCCTTGCCCGGACAGGCGCGCGCGCGGCTGGCCCGCTCCTTGCGAAGAGTGTCGTGCGACAGTCGACGACGCGAGGTCGGGCCGGTTCCAGCGGCCTGGACGCACTCCGCGGGGATGCGGCGGCGGAGCGCGGCACGGCAGCCGCGTTCCGGCGGGCACGGAACGTCTTCGGCCGATCGTCGGGGCACCGGCAGGGTCCGGTTGCCGGAATAAACATCACACTGCAAACGGGGTAGAAAAATGAACGATCGCCACACGCCGCGGCCGGCAGGCCGCGATCGCAGTGATGCGGGGCATCGCCGGTCGAACGTCGCACTTGCAGCCGGCCGGCATGCGTCGACAGGCCATCTCTCCGCGCCCGGGGCGAGGCGGATCCGGCTGGTTGCCGGTCATCCGCGCCGGGTCGGTACTTTCCTGCACGCCAACCCGAGTCGCATGGGCATGTGCGCACGGGCGCCGATACCGCGGCGCCCGATCTTCGCCTATTGATTCGCGCAGCACCGCATCCGTTCGCGTGGCCGGTCGTTCCTTGATCAATCGATCTGCAATCCGAACGATGTGCGAGGTGACGCGCCGCGTGCGCGACGCAAGACGAGCAGCATTCGATGCAACGGCGAGCCGCGCGGTGCCGTTGCCATCCGGTTAAAGGGGAGGGGCGGTCGGACGCGCGCGACGGGAAGTGGTACCCGTACGCGCGCGACGCCGTTTCAGCCGCCGTAGATGTCGAAGTCGAAGTACTTCGACGCGAGCCGCTTGTAGGTGCCGTCCTTGACCATGTCGGCGATCGCGCGATCGATCTTCGCCTTCAGGTCGGTGTCTTCCTTGCGCAGCCCGATGCCGGCGCCAATGCCGAGCACTTTCTCGTCGACGAGTTCGGGCCCGACGAACGTGTAGTTCGCGCCGCGCGGCGATTTCAGGAACCCGATCGCGGCCTGCACTTCATCCTGGAGCGCCGCGTCGAGGCGGCCCGACGTCAGGTCCGCGTACACGCCGTCCTGGTTCTGGTACGACACGACGTTCGCGCCTTGCTTGCCCCAGTACGCCTTCGCATACGTCTCCTGCGTCGTGCCCTGCTCGACGCCGATCGACTTGCCCTTCAGCGATTCGGCCGTCGGCAGCAGCGGCGAGCCCTTCTTCACGACGAGCCGCGTCGGCTGGTTGTAGATCTTGGTCGTGAAGCCGATCTGCTCCGCGCGCTGCGGCGTGATCGACATCGACGACAGCACCGCGTCGAACTTCTTCGCCTTCAGCGCCGGGATCATCCCGTCGAAATCGTTCTCGAGCCACACGCACTTTGCCTTCAGGCGCGCGCAGATCTCGTTGCCGAGGTCGATGTCGAAGCCGACGAGCTTGCCGTCGGGCGCCTTCGACTCGAACGGCGCATAGCTGGCGTCGGTGCCGAAGCGGATCGTGGTCCAGTCCTTCGCGACGGCGGGGCCTGCGGATACCGCGAGCAGGGCGATCGAAACAGCGGCAATCAGTCTCTTCATGGTGCGTTCCTTGGCGGGTGCTTCCGGGTTCTGTGCGACACGGTTCTTACGGATACGGGCCGCGTCCGGGCGCGGTGTCCGCACGGCCATTAACGCAGAAAATAAAATAAGAGTCCAGAATGGACAAAAAATATCGTTTCGTCTCAAGCCATCGCCGGTCGACGGGTGTCGACCCTTGCAAAAATACGAAAATGGACTAATCTTGTTAGTAAATTCGTTTCGAGACTAACGATCATGTCACAGCCCGCCTACGATTCGCATTCCGCCCCGCCGCAGGCCTCGGTCGCGCAGATGTCGGCGGCCGGCCTGCGTGCGTTTTTCAACATCGCGCGCGACTGGGAACTGACGATCGACGAGCAGATCGTGCTGCTCGGATCGCCCGGCCGTTCGACGTTCTTCAAGTGGAAGGCCGCGCCGGAATCGGCGAGGCTGCCGCGCGACACGCTCGAGCGGCTGTCGCTGCTGCTCGGCATCTACAAGGCGCTGCAGATCCTGCTGCCGCAGCCCGCCGCGGCCGACGCATGGGTCAAGCGGCCCAACGACGCGGCGCCGTTCGGCGGCAAGCGCGCACTCGACCGGATGCTCGCCGGCAACGTCGGCGATCTGGTCGCCGTCCGGCAATATCTCGACGCGATGCGAGGTGGCTGGGCGTGACGATGCCGATCGAGACACAACAATGGCCCACGACCACGGTCGACTGGGTGCCTGCCTACCGAGTCATCCCCACCCGTTTCCCGGCGATCAACCTGTTCGACCGCGTGGCATCGGCGGACGATTTCGACGCGCTGTACGCGCTCGAATCGCTGACCAACGACCGCATCCGCAACGAAATCGGTGCACTTGATCTCGTGCCGCCCGCCGAGCGCCGCTACGGGCTGGGCTGGGGGCCGATCATGGCCGCCTTCACGCACCTGAATCCGCAGGGCAGCCGCTTTTCCGACGGCAGCTACGGCGTGTTCTACTGCACCCGTTCACGCGATACGGCGATCGCCGAAACGCGCTACCACAGCGCGCTGTTCCTGGCCGCGACGAAGGAACCGCCGATGCGCCAGCAGATGCGGCTCTACACGGTGATCGCGCAAGGCAGCGTGGTCGACGTGCGCACGTGGCCGCAGCGCGATCTGGCCTTGCTGCATCCGCTCGACTACGGCGCGGGGCAGGCGTTCGGCCGCGCGGTGCGCAACGCGGGCGGCGCGGGGATCGTCTATCCGTCGGTGCGCGACCCGCGCGGCGAATGCCTGGCCGCGTTTCGCACCGCGCTGCTGCGCGATTGCCATCACGCGGCCTATCTCGAATACAACTGGAACGGCTCGGTTGTCGACGCGGTGTTCGAGCTGAACCAGGTCGGCTAGCGTTCGCCGCTTCGCGAGCCGTTCCGGCACGAAGGCACGAAGGCACGAACGCGTTACGGCAACGGCCAGTCGCCCGCATGGCGCTCGCGCGCCTCGGCCTGCGTCATCGACCACGTGCTGCCGGTACGCGGCTCGGCGAGCGTGAGCCGACCGGACGGTGCGAACGCACCTGTGTCGATGAACCATTGCGCACCGATCCGCTGCGGCGCACGCACGGGCGTATGCCCGGTGCAGGTCAGTGACAGCCCCGCCTGCCGCGCCGGATCGGCGAGCCCCTGGACGAGATCGCGGCCCCAGATCAACCGCTCGCGCACGTCGTGCGAGTAGCTGCCGGCATCGAGGTCGGCGTCCGAGCCGAAGAATTCCGCATGCAGCACGTTGAAGCGTCCGGGGCCGTCGCCGATCACGCGCACCAGCGGCAGCGCGTCGACACGCGCCGCATGCGCGTGCAGCCGCTCCGGCGGCAGGTCGGCGCCCCAGTCGCCGCCGATTCCGCGCCACGCATCGGGCGACAGCTTGCCGCGCGACACGAGGCTCAGCACTTCCTCGTGGTTGCCGCGCACGACGTGGCACCACGGGCGGTCGAGCAGGTCGAGCGCGGTTTCGGAGGCCGGGCCGCGATCGACCAGATCGCCGACCGAGAACAGGCGGTCGCGGGCCGGATCGAAGCGGATGTCGTGCAGCAGCGCGCGCAGCACGTCCACGCACCCGTGCAGGTCGCCGACGACGAAGTCGCGGCCGGCGGCGTTCGCGGGGTGGCAGCAGAGGGGGGCGGTGGCGGTCATCCCCTCATCTTAGGCGCTCCTGCCCATCGCCACGTCACGAGGGAATGGCGATAATCGGGGCGCGGCACCCGCCCGAGGCGCAGCGGGCCGTCCCGCGCGCCGTTCGAATCCTTTCCATCCGCTTTCGGAATCACACGATGACGCTTTATCCGCAGGTATTACGCAACCGGCCGCGCATGGTCGCGGCATTCGTCGCAGGCGTGCTGTGCGCGGTGCTGCTGCCGTTTGCGCTGCGCCCGGCCGTGCGTGCGCTGATCGGCTGGGATTGCGCGATCTGGCTGTATCTCGTGCTGATGTGGGTGCGCATGGTCAGCGCGCACCATCACAAGGTGCGCGAAGTCGCGATCCGCGAAGACGAAAACGCGACGACCGTGCTGACCGTCGTGTGCTCCGCGACCGTCGCGAGCGTCGCCGCGATCGCGATCGAACTGGCCACGGCCAAGAGCGTGGGCTTCAGCGCGGGGCTCAGTCACTACGCGATCACGGCTGCGACGCTGTTCGGCGCGTGGTTCCTGATTCCGACGATCTTCACGCTGCACTACGCGCGGCTCTATTACGGTTCGCCGGGCAACGATCGCGCGCTGCGCTTTCCGGACCGCAACCCCGAGCCCGATTACTGGGATTTTCTGTATTTCGCGTTCACGATCGCGGTCGCGTCGCAAACGGCCGACGTGTCGCTCGCGAACCGTTCCGCGCGGCGCTCGGTGCTCGCGCAGTCGATCCTGTCGTTCTACTTCAACATGGCCGTGCTCGGGCTGTCGATCAACGTCGCGGCCGGCCTGCTGAGCTGACGCCGCTTACTTGAGCAGGTCGTACGGGCCGCCGCGCTCCAGCGCCCGCTGGTACGCCGGCCGTGCGTGGATCGCGTCGAGGAAGCGCGCGATCGCGGGATACCGGTTGCCGCCGCCGCGTGCGGTCGCGGCTTCGAGCGGGAAGCTCATCTGGATGTCGGCCGCGCTGAAGCTGTCGCCGACGAACCAGCCGGTGCGTTGCAGCGCGCCGTCGACATGGCCGAGATGCAGCGCGATCTGCGGATCGACGAAGCCCGACTGCAGCGTGTCGGCGATCTTGCGTGCGATCGGCCGCGCGAAGAACGGCATCGGTGCCTGGGCGATCCGCAAGGCGACGAGCTTGAGCAGCAGCGGCGGCATCGCCGACCCTTCCGCGTAGTGCAGCCAGTACGTGTAGTCGTGCCGCTCGGGCGTGCCGGGCGGCGGCGCGAGACGCCCTTTGCCGTAGCGTTCGGCGAGGTACTCGATGATCGCACCCGATTCGGCGAACGTGCGGCCGTCGTCGGTGACGACCGGCGACTTGCCGAGCGGATGGATCGCGCGCAGCTCGGGCGGCGCGAGCATCGTTTTCGGATCGCGCGCGTAGCGCACGATTTCGTACGGTACATCCAGTTCTTCGAGCAGCCAGAGCACGCGCTGCGAGCGCGAGTTGTTCAGGTGATGGACGGTGAGCATGTCGAGGCCGGAAGGGGACGGAACCGACATCATACCCAGCGCGCGCGGCACGCACGCGCATCCGGTCGCACGCCGTGCCGAACCGCTATGCGCGCCGCACCGCGACCCACGCGCCCCAGAACAGGCTCGCGAAAAAGCGCAGCGGCGCATCGAAGCCCGCATCGCGCAGCAGGTCGAACACGGCTTCTTCGGTGGCCGGCGGATCGGCGCCCTGCAGGATCTTCGCGAGTTGCACGCGCACGGCGTCGGGCGTGGCGCCCTTCATGCGCCAGCGCTGCTGCCACGCGTCGAGCAGGCGAGGGTGGTCCGCGTAACGGCGATGGTTGCCGGCCAGCACGAGCGGCGCGCCGGGTTTCAGGCGCCGCGCGATCGCGTGCAGCAACGCGGCCTTCGCCGCGTCCCCCGGCACGTGATGCAGCACGCCGATCAGCGTGGCGCC
Organism: Burkholderia sp. Tr-20355; assembly: GCF_017104685.1. Taxonomy (NCBI): domain Bacteria; kingdom Pseudomonadati; phylum Pseudomonadota; class Betaproteobacteria; order Burkholderiales; family Burkholderiaceae; genus Burkholderia; species Burkholderia sp. Tr-20355. The sequence continues at coordinate 11,804 of NZ_JAAGPK010000155.1, forward strand.
GTCGAATGCGGGGGCATCGGGCAGTGCATCGACGCCGTCCTCGACGAATGCCGTGCGCGACCCGAAGCCCGCGGCCTCGACGTTCGAACGCGCAAGCGCCAGCATCGGCGCGGACGGGTCGACGGCCGTGAATTGCCAGCCCGGTTCGAGCGCGGCGGCCACGCAGATTTCCTGGCCCGTGCCGCCCGCGCCCGCGACGAGGATCCGCGCATCGGTCGCCCCGATCGTCGACGCGAGCATGCAGGCGGTGAGTTCGTGACACGCATCGTAGCCGGCGAGCGCGATGCGCGATTGCGCGGCATAGTCCTGCGCGCGCGAGGGATCGAATTTCGCGGCACTGGCGGGAAGCGACATGGCGGGCTCCTGGGGTCGAGGGCGGACGACGGGTCCGCGAGCATGACGTGGAGCGTAGGGGCGCGCGGCCCGCGCAACAAGGCGGGCAGACATTCCGGTATGCCGACTACCCGGCTTGCGGGCCCAGGCCCGCCAGCCCGTTTTCGCAGGGTCGATTCGCATTTAAAAATGTCCGATCAGCGTATATCGCGATGGCGAATCCGGCGCATACTCGGTGCTCTCCCCCCGCCTGGCCGTCGCATGCCGGGCCCCGATGCGCCGCGCCACGGGCGCGGCCATGCCGCTCGGCACGCACGAGGAGCGCATGATGTCCGATTGTCCGCACGATCCGTACGCGCAGCACTACATTCATTGCTTGCCGTTTGGCGCCCAGCCCTGTGGCGCGCTCTGCGCGACACCGCGCACGCATTTCCGCGTGTGGGCGCCGGGCAGTACGCAGGTTCAACTCGAACTCGATTCCGGCTCCGACCCGACGCTCGTGCCGATGGCGGCCGCCGGCCCGCACTGGTTCGAGGTCTTCGCCGACTGCGGTGCGGGTACGCGTTACCGCTATCGCCTCGACGATGCCGTGTCGATTCCCGATCCCGCGTCGCGCTCGCAACCCGACGGGCTCAACGGCCCGAGCGAGGTCGTCGATCCGCGCGCGTTCACGTGGCGCAACACGTTCTGGCGCGGGCGTGCATGGGAAGACATCGCGCTCTACGCGATCCGGCCGCATGCGGTGGGCGGTTTCGACGGCGTGCGCCGCCGCCTGCCGCGGCTCGCGCGGCTCGGCGTGACCGCGCTGGAGCTGCTCGCGTCGCCGCACGACAGCCTGCCGTTCGCGCCGCTCGCGGCCGAAGGCGGCCCCGACGCGCTGAAGGCGCTGATCGACGACGCGCACGGCTACGGGCTCGCGGTGCTGCTGGAACTCGACTACGCGCGCTTCGGCAGCGGCACCGATGCGCTGCGCCACTACGCTGCGCCGTTCTTCCATACGCGCGACGATCCGCTGCAGGCCGCGCCGCTGGCGCTCGATCATCCGGAAGTCTGCGATTTCTTCTGCGACAACGCGCTGTACTGGATCGACGAATACCGTTGCGACGGGCTGCGCCTGCGCGAGGCCGACCGGATCGGCGTGTCGTGGCTGCGCGAGATCGCGGACCGCGTGCGCGCGGCCGTGCCGGCCGACCGGCTCATCCATCTCGTGCTCGGCAGCGAGCGGCATCCCGCGCACCTCGCCGATACCCATTTCGATGCGCAGTGGAACGGCTGCGGCGAACGCGCGCTGCACCGTCTGACGGGGCGCGATCCGTCGGCCCACGAAGGCATTTCCGCGCGCCAGTCGATCCACACGCTCGCGCGTGCGCTGACCGCGGCCGGCGCGGCGTTCCAGCCGGCCGCGTCGGGAGAGGGCATCGCGGCCGACAGCGGGCTGGCCCTGACGTCGCTCGTGTTGTCCGATGGCGCGTGGCGCGACGGCGGCCCGGGCGACCCCGCGCAGGCGTCCGGCCTCGCGGCGCTCGCGCTGTCGCTGCTCACGCCGCAGATTCCGCTGATCTTCGATGAAACCGCGCGCGACGCCGATCGTGCGCATGTCGTGCAGTCGGCGCTCGCGGTGCGCGCGAAGCTGATCGCGCCGCGGTTGTCCGATTGCCGGCCGCAGGACGCGCATGCGCTGAAGGCGGACGGCGACGGCGATGCCGACGCGCTGCTCGCGTCGTGGCGGCTCGCCGACGACGAGACGCTGACGATCGCATTGAACCTGTCGCCCGACGCGGTGCGGTTCGACGCGCCGCGAGGGCGCGTCGTGTTCGAGACGCCGGCACGTGCGCGCGACCGCATCGATGAAGGGGAGTTGCCGCCGTATTCGCTCGTTGCGTGGCTCACGGGCGACGTCAACCACTATGCGCTGACGCACGACGCGCGGCGTATCGACGACGGTTCGTGGCGCGGCATGCGTCCGAACCTGAACGCATGAGCGGATGACGGCGTGAGGGTTGGAAGGCCGGGTGCATGCGCACCCGGCTGCGCGGCGGGCGATCCCGGACTTACCAGAACCCGCGAATGCCCGCGATGCCGTAGGCGCCATGGCGGCGCGCGTCGTCGAGATGCGTGCGCGTCATCCCGCCGAGCGCGAAAACGGGCATCGTGGCCTGCGCGGCCAGCGCATCGAACCGCGCCCAGCCGAGCGTTGCCGCGCCGGGGTGGCTGAGCGTCGGCAACACCGGCGACAGCGTGACGAAATCCGCGCCGATGCGGGCGGCCAGCAGCAGATCGTCGAGCGTGTGACAGGCGGCGGACACCCGCCGCTCGGCCGGCAACGGACGCTGCGCGGCGGCGCGCAACGCGGTGCCGTCGAGATGCCAGCCGGCGCCGTCGAGCCGCATCACGCCGGCTGCATCGATCGGCCCGTTGAGCATCAGCTGCGCGCCGGCGGCGTCGCAGCGCGCGAGCGCCGCGGCGGCGAGTGGCGCGAACGCGGCCGCATCGAGCGACTTCACGCGCAGTTGCACGAGCGTTTCGCCGCGCGCGAGCACGGCCGACAGCCGGTCGAGGAACGCCGCGCAATCGGCCGCCGACGCGGACGCCGGTTCCGGCGTGATCACGCAGCAGCGCGGCAGCGGCGCGGCCGTGCCGTTCATCGCGTGCGGCACTGTAGGGCCATCATTCGTCGGCCTCTTTCGCGACCTTCGGATATACGCGCACGAGCACGATGCGCGGCCCGTTCATTTTCTTCACGACCACGTCGAAGCGGTCGAACGACACGCGTTGCCCTTCGGTCGGCAGGTCGCTCAACGCCTGGATCACGAGGCCGCCGACCGATTCCGCGCGGCCTTCGTCGATATCGATGCCGAGCGCCTGCTCGAGCGACACGACGGGCAGGCTGCCCTTGCCCATCAGCGTGCCGTCGTCGAGGCGGCTCCAGTCGGCATCGCCCTGGCGGAACTCGTCGTGGATCTGGCCGACCAGCGCGCCGAGCAGGTTGTCGAGCGTCAGGAAGCCGATCGGCTTCTCGCCCTTGTTGCCGACCAGCGCGAAGTGCGGCGCGCCCTTGCGGAAGCGGCGGAACAGGTCGAGCGCCGGCGTGTCGGGCCGCACGTACTGCACGGGGCGCACGTAGTCGGACAGGTCTTCGAGCGCGGCGCCGGCATGACGCGCGAGCAGCAGGTCCTTCAGGTGGATCAGCCCGCTCACCTGTTCGCGCGACGCATCCTCGAACAGCGGATAGCGGCTGAAGCGGTGCCGCGCGACGATCTCCATGTTGTCGGGCAGCGGCAGGTCGCGCCGCAGGCCGATCATTTCATGGGCCGGCCGCATCAGGTCCGACACGGTCATCGACGAGAAATCGAGCGAATGCGCGAGCGTGTTCCACTCGTCGTCGCTGTACGTGCCGCGCGCCGGTTGGGCGGCATTGCCGGCCGTGCTGCGGCGGCTGCGCAGGATCAGCTTCAGCTCGTCGGTCGAGTAGTGCGCGTCGCTGCCGTGGTCGGCCGACAGCCCGGCGAGCCGCAGCACCGCGTTGGCGCTGGAGTTGAGCACCCAGATCGCCGGATACATCGCCCAGTAGAACGCATACAGCGGCAGCGCGACCCACAGGCCGACCTTCTCGGACTGGCGGATCGCCATCGATTTCGGCGCAAGCTCGCCGACGACGATATGCAGGAACGAGATCAGCGAGAACGCGAATATCAGCGAGATCAGGTGCACGACGCGTTCGGACTGCACGCCGATCAGGTCGAGCACCGGGGCGAGCAGTTGCGCGAACGCCGGTTCGCCGACCCAGCCGAGGCCGAGCGACGCGAGCGTGATGCCGAGCTGGCACGCGGAAAGGTACGCGTCGAGGCGGCCGTGCACGATGCCGAGGATGCGGCCGCGCAGGCCGTGCTTGCGGGCCAGTGTCTTGACGCGCGTGGCGCGCAGTTTGACGAGGCCGAATTCGGCCGCGACGAAGAACCCGTTGAGGGCCACCAGGAACAACGCGCCGATGAGCGCGAAGATCTGTAACAAAGAATCGCTCCGGTTATGACAGGCCCATCAGTATAGAGCCGGAAAGGAATTTGTAATGTACTGGACGGCCGAATACTTACACCGGCGCCTCGCAGGGGACGGAGAAGGTGAGGGTGGCCGCCGCACCGTCGGCGAACGCGGTATGCGAGAACGTGCCGCCGTGCGCGAGTGCGACGCGCTGGCACAGCGCGAGGGTCCATGCGACCCGCTTCGCGTCGCGCTCGCGCAGCATCTCGCGCCGGGCAAACGCCTCGAACGCGTGCGGTTGCGCGGGATCGGCGAGGGCGGCGGCATTCACGGTGCAGGCGGCGCGCGCGGTGAACCGGGCGCCGTCGCGCGCGCATTCGAACGTCACGCGTGAGCCGGCGGCGCTGGCTTCGACGGCGGTCGTCAGCATCGTCCACAGCGCCTGCGCGATGCGCTCGCGGTCGGCGGACAGCGACGGCGCGCCGTCGTCCGGCAGCGTCGCGTCGAGCGCGACCTGCCGCGCGTCGGCGAGCGCCGCGCGCACGAGCGCGAGCGTGTCGTCGAGCAGCGCGCGCAGCGCGAACGGCCGCGGCTCGAGGGCGAGCGTGCGGGTTTCCGCGCGCGGCGCGTCGAGCACGTCGTCGATCAGCGCAACCTGCTGGTCGATGCCCGTGCGGATGCCCGCGAGCGCGCGCTGCAGGTTCGGATCGGCATTGGCGAGCTGGCGCTCGAGCACGTACGCCCAGCTGTGCATCGCGTTGAGCGGGCTGCGCAGGTCATGCGACGCGGTGGAGAGCGCCTGATCGCGCAGGAACAGCGCCGCCTGGGCGGCGTAATGCGCTGCGCGTTCGCGCAGCAGGTCGGCGGCGGGATCGACGGAAGTGGACGTCACGGAGCTGGCCTGTCGGAAACGGTTGGCGTGGAAGTCACGCGAATCGCCATTATAGGGACGGTGCGTGTCACGCCGGCAGCGCGTCCTCGTCCTTTTTCCGGGCGTCGCCGTTCGGCAGCAACTGGCAGGCGAGCAGGCCGGCCAGCATCAGCGCGCAGCCGACGAGCGCGCGCAGCGTCAGCGTTTCGCCGAGCGCAGCCCAGCCGGCGAGCGCCGCGAACACGCCTTCCATGCTGAAGATCACGGCCGCGTGCGCGGGCGCCGCGTCGCGCTGCGCGACGACCTGCAGCGTATAACCGACGCCGACCGACAGCAGCCCGCCGTACAGCAGCGTTGGCAGCGCGCCGCGCAGCATCGCGACGCTGACCGGCTCGACGGCGATGCCGACCGCGAGGCACGCGATGCCGCACACGAGGAACTGCAGGAACGCGAGCACGAGCGGATCGTGCCGTTTCGCGAGATGGCCGACGGCCATCACGTGCGCGGCGATGATGACGGCGCCCGCGAGCTGGAACCAGTCGCCGTAGAGCACCGAGAAATGCTCGTCGATGCTGAGGAAATACAGGCCGATCGCCGCGAGCAGCGCGCCGAACCACGTGCCCGCGCCGATCCGGTGGCGCGCGAACACGCCCATCAGCGGCACGATCACGACGTACAGCGAGCTGATGAAGCCGGCGTTGGCGATTCGCGTGTATTGCAGGCCGAATTGCTGCAGCGAGATCGATACCGCCAGCAGCCCGCCGAGCGCGACGCCCGGCAGCAGCAACGCCGGTTCGCGGCGGATCGCCGCGCACTGCGCGCGCGACGCCGCGTTGAGCATCAGCAGCGGCACCAGCACCAGCGCGCCGAGCAGGAAGCGCAGCCCGGTGAACAGGAACGGCCCGATCACGTCGAGGCTCAGCCGCTGCGCGACGAAAGCCGAGCCCCAGATCGCGGCGGCGGCGAGCATCAGCAGGTTGGCGCGGAGGTGCTGGCGGGCTTCGGGCTTCATCGGAATTCTTCTGGAGATTGCGGACGGCGAAACCCGCTAGTTTACGCCGAGATTGCAAGGCTGTCGGCGAACCGGCGCAGCGCGGCCGCGGCCCGGGCGTCGCGTACGCGCGAATACAGCACGACCTGCGATTGCGGCAGCGGCGGCAGCCCGAATTTCGCGCCGACGTCGACCAGCGTGCGCGGTGCGACGCGCCGCGCGAGCGGGCAGACGGCGAGCCCGGCCG